>NZ_JBJGZY010000046.1:0-28870 GCF_054050755.1 Modestobacter sp. SYSU DS0511 | reverse complement strand
CCCCCGCCCCCCCCCCCCCCCCCCCCCCCCCCCCCCCCCCCCCCCCCCCCCCCCCCCCCCCCCCCCCCCCCCCCCCCCCCCCCCCCCCCCCCCCCCCCCCCCCCCCCCCCCCCCCGGGTGTGCGCTCAGGGATCAGGGGGTGAGCAGCACCTTGACCGCGCCGTCCTGCTTCTGGCGGAACGTCTCGTAGGCCTGCGGCGCCTGCTCCAGCGGCACGTGGTGGGTGGCGAAGGTGTCCACGCCCAGCGGGTCCGCGTCGGTCAGCAGCGGCAGGATGTCGGGCACCCAGCGCCACACGTTGGCCTGCCCCATGCGCAGCTGGAGCTGCTTGTCGAAGATGCGCATCAGCGGCAGCGGGTCGGTGGCCCCGCCGTAGACACCGGAGATTGAGATGGTGCCGCCGCGGCGGACCGCCTCGATCGCGGTGTTCAGCGCAGCCAGCCGGTCGGCACCGGCCACCTGCATGACCTTCTCCATGATCGCGTCGGGCACCAGGGCGCTGGCCTTCTGCGCGAGCTTCGCGCCCGGCGAGCCGTGCGCCTCCATGCCGACGGCGTCGATGACCGCATCCGGGCCGCGGCCGTCGGTCTCGTCCCGCACCCAGGCGACGACGTCGGCCTGGTCGGTGGAGTCCAGCACGTCGATCCCGTTGGCCCGGGCCCGGGCCAACCGCTCGGGCACCGAGTCGACGGCGTAGACCGCGGCGGCGCCCAGGTGCTTGGCGATGCGGGTGGCCATGTCACCGATCGGGCCGAGCCCGAGCACCAGCACCGTCCCGCCCGGCACGACGCCGGCGTACTGCACGGCCTGCCAGGCGGTGGGCAGGACGTCGGAGAGGTAGACGAAGCGGTCGTCGGCCGGGCCCTCGGGCACCTTGATCGGCAGCGTGTTCCCGAACGGGACCCGCAGGTACTCGGCCTGCCCGCCGGGCACCTGGCCGTAGAGCTTCGTGTAGCCGAACAGCGAGGCGCCGAAGCCCTGCTCGCGGTTCTGCGTGGTCTCGCACTGGCTCTGCAGGCCCTGGGAGCACATCCAGCAGGTGCCGCAGGAGATGTTGAACGGGACGACGACCCGGTCACCGGCCTTCAGCTCGGTGACGCCGGGGCCGACCTCGCGCACGACCCCCATCGGCTCGTGGCCGAGCACGTCGCCGACGGTCATGAACGGGGCCATGACCTCGATCAGGTGGAGGTCCGAACCGCAGATCCCGCTGGAGGTGATCTCCACGATGACGTCGGTGGGATCGGTGATGGTCGGGTCGGGGACGGTGTCCACCCGGACGTCGTCCCGGCCGTGCCAGGTCACTGCGCGCATGCGTGCACTCCTCGGGCTCGGGGGGCCGCTGGACCGGCCGCGAACGCGTCGGAGCCAGGTCGGGGGCCGTGATGTCCCTCGCACCTACCCGTCACGGCGCGTTCGACTCATGACCCGCCAGCAGTCCTGACGTCACGCAGGGTGCCCATTTGGCAGGCTTTGTTGTGATGCCGACCACTTGACCCGGTGTGCGTCGGTAGTTGAGCGCATCACGAACTGGTCACGACGTGTTTACATGGGCGCCGCGTGCCGCCCGTCGGTCCTCTGTCGGACGGCACGCAGTCATGTCCCCGACGGAAGACTGGTGCCTTGGACCCGCACGACCTCGCACGGCTCGACGACGACGGGTCGATGCGCCGCAGCCGCATCGACGCCACCGGCAGCTCTCCCGCCGGCCCGTCGAGCGCGAGCCCCGAGGCGCTCCCGGAGGCGCCCGTCCTCCGGCTCGTCCGCACCGATGCCGCCACTGCCGTCCCGGCCTCCCTCGAGCTGGTGGCCCTGGGCCCCGGGCTCGAGATCTCCGCGGCCTCGCTGGCCGCCGGCTGGCCGCTCCCGGTGTCGTCCGTCCGCCGGCCGTCCCCGGTGGAGGCCGGTGCGCCCGGGTCCGGCGCCTGGCCGCTGCCGGTGACCGCGGGGATCGTCGACGACCGGGCCGCGGAGCAGTTCGCCGACGCGGTGGCCGGCCGGGCCGGATCGCAGCCGGCGGCGCACGAGGTCGCCTCGGTCGCGCCTGCCGCCGTCGCCGCCGATCGGCGGCCCCGACGCCTGCGGGAGCTGGCCCGCCGCCCCTCGCCGTACCTGGCCGCAGCGCTGGTCGGCGCCGCCGGCCTCGGCCTCACCGCGGCGGCCGGCCCGGCCGCCCAGGCCGTCGCGGTCGCCGAGCCGGTGAGCGTGGCGGAGGAGCTCGGGCTCGAGGCCTCCGACCGCCCCACGCTGAGCGGCGAGGCCGCCACCTCCCGGCTCCGGGACATGGTCGCCACCCGCGCCGAGCGCGAGGACGCCCAGGTCGCCGCCGCCCGGGCGCAGGCCGAGGCGGACCGGGTCGCCGCGGAGGCCGCCGCAGCCGCCGCGGCCGCCGCAGCCGAGGCGGCTCGCCCCAAGGCCGTGCTGCCCGTGCAGGGTGCGCGGCTGACCAGTGGCTTCGGCTACCGGTGGGGCACCCTGCACGCCGGGGTCGACTTCGCCGCGCCGCTCGGCACCCCCGAGTACGCCGTCATGGACGGCGTGGTGCTGCAGGCCGGGCCGGCCAGCGGCTACGGCATGGCGGTCTACATCCAGCACCCCGACGGCGACGTCACCGTCTACGGCCACATGCAGGAGATCCTGGTCGCCGAGGGGCAGACCGTCCGGGCCGGCGACACCATCGCCCTGCTCGGCAACACCGGTCAGTCGACCGGGCCGCACCTGCACTTCGAGGTGCACCGCGGGGGGCTGGACGGGGAGAAGATCGACCCGCTGCCCTGGCTGCGGGGCCACGGCGTCGACATCTGACGAAGGGCCCCGTCCTCCTCACCCCGCGCACGCTCGGGGCGAGCCTCTGGACGGGGCCGTTCCAGCACGTCACCTGAGCGTGGCGGGTGAGGTGGTGCTGGCGCGAACGGCTGGCATGCGAGATGGTGCATGTGAGCAGTTCGGTCGGCCGGGAGGGCGTTGATGGGGCACGGGCACAGCCATGGGCACGCCCACGGGCACACGGCGGGCACCGTGTCCGCGGCGCACCGCGGCCGGCTGGTGGTGGTGCTGGCGCTCACCGGCAGCGTCTTCGTCGTCGAGGTCGTCGGCGCCCTGATCTCCGGCTCGCTGGCCCTGCTCGCCGACGCCGCCCACATGGCCACCGACGCGCTCGGCATCGGCATGGCGCTCGCTGCCGTCACCCTGGCGCAGCGGCCGGCCCGTGGCCGGCGCACCTTCGGGTTGCAGCGGCTCGAGGTGCTGGCCGCGGTCGGCAACGGCCTGCTGCTGCTGCTCGTGGGTGGCTACGTCGTCGTCGAGGCGGTGCGCCGGATCGGCAACCCGCCGGAGATCCACTCGGGCTGGATGCTGAGCGTCGCGCTGGTCGGGCTGGCGGTCAACCTCGGCTCGCTCGCCCTGCTGCGCCGCGGTCAGGGGGAGTCGCTGAACACCCGCGGCGCCTACCTGGAGGTGCTGGGCGACGCGCTCGGGTCGGTCGCGGTCATCGTCGCCGGCGTCGTCATCTGGACCACCGGCTGGACCGGCGCGGACGTCGTCGCCTCCTTCGCCGTCGGCGCGCTCGTGCTCCCGCGCGCCTGGTCGCTGCTGCGGGAGGCGCTGGACGTGCTGCTCGAGGCGGCCCCGCGGGGGGTCGACCTCGGCGAGGTCCGCACCCACGTGCTGGGCGTGCCCGGCGTGCTGGAGGTCCACGACCTGCACGCCTGGACGATCACCTCCGGCCTCCCGGTGCTCTCCGCCCACGTCGTCGTCACCGACGACGTGCTCGCCGAGGGGCACGGCGGCCGGGTGCTCGACGCCCTGTGCGTCTGCCTGGGCGACCACTTCGACGTCGAGCACTGCACGTTCCAGCTGGAGGCGGCCGGGCACGCCGACCACGAGGCACCCGTCCACGAGTGATCTTGCGGCGACGGCGCCGACCAGCCCGGCCCGGTCCTGCGGCCGCACGCCGCGGACGTCGGCCAGCCCGCGCGGTGCCGGTGAGCTGTCCGCCGGCGTGGTCGAGCGGGGAGACCCGCTGCAGCGCCGACACGGCCCGCCGGGTCCGCGCTCCGCCGAGGTACGGGTCGAAGACGCGCGCCCCGGCCGGCCGGAGGCGTGCGGACGACGGTGAGCTGGGGTGCGGAGCCGGAGTCGTCCAGGGTGACGTGGACCGGCACCTCCTGACCACCTGTCGTCAGGTTCCCCGGCGGGAGCTCGCGCTCGAGCAGGTCGCGCTCGAGCCAGGCCGCCTCGTGTTCCGATCCGCACGGGACGGCCTCCACCGAGACCGCGGCCGCCACCATCGGAGCGAGGTGACCGCGGTCGCGCAGGTCCGACCAGGTAGGAGAGCACGCGGCGGCGCAGGTCGACGGCGCGGCCGAGGTGCAGCACCTGACCGTGCCCGGCCCGGAACCGGTACACGCCGGACTCGGGCGGGCAGCCGCAACGCCGCCGTCCTCGCCCCGGACGTGTCCCCGGCGGGCCCGACCGTCACGCGCCGATCCTCGGCGCGGTGGACCGGCCGGCACGAGCGGTGGACGGACGACGGCGCCCGCCTCCCGGAGAGGAGACGGGCGCCGTCAGGTGTCGCGCCGGGGCTCAGCCGGCGTGGACGATCGCCTCCGGCCCGGTGGGCAGGTCCTCCTTGGTGGCCTTGATCAGCACCGCGGAGACCAGTGCACCGATGACCAGCAGCACCGAGGCCCAGGTGAAGGCCGTGGTGTAGCCCTCCACCTGCGCGGCCAGGCCGACGGCCGGGTCGGTCGGGTCCTGCCCGGCGGTGACCGCGTCGGTGACCGCCGCGGTGATGGCACCCACCGACAGCGTCGCGAGCAGCGCCGTGCCGATCGAGGCGCCCACCTGCTGCGTGGCGTTCAACAGGGCGCTGGCCGCACCGGCGTCGTGCTCCCCGGCGCCGATCAGCGCCAGGTTGGACAGCGGCACGAAGGTGAAGCCCAGGCCCAGGCCCAGCAGCAGCTGGCCGGGGAAGGCCAGCGCCCAGAACGAGGTGTCCACGTCCAGGAAGGACATGGTGAACAGCCCGGCCGCGGCCAGCAGCCCGCCGGCGACCATGAGGGGCTTCGGACCCACCTTCGGCACCAGCCCGCTGGCGGCGCCCGCGGAGATCAGCACGCCCAGCGTCGTCGGCAGCGAGGCGAAGCCCGCCGCGACCGGCGTGTAGTCCAGCACCTGCTGGAAGTACAGGCTCAGGAAGAAGAACGCGCCGATGAGCCCGGCGCCGACCAGGGTGGAGGTGAGGTAGGCGCCACCGCGGTTCCGGTCCAGCACCAGCCGCATGGGCAGCAGCGGGTTGCGCACCCGCAGCTCCAGGACGACGAACGCCGCGACCAGCACCACGCCGACGGCGATGAAGGTCAGCGCCGGCCCGTTGGTCCAGCCGCTCGCGGTGCTGCCGGCGTCGGCGTTGGTCTGCGCGGCCTCGGCCACCCGGGTGAAGCCGTACACGAAGGAGGCCAGGCCCAGGGTGATCAGCACGGCGCCCGGGATGTCGTAGCTGGTCTCACCGGGGGCCTTGCTCTCCGGGACCACCGGGATCGCCGCGACGATGGCGATGATCGCCACCGGCACGTTCACCCAGAAGCACCAGCGCCAGTCGGCGTACTCGGTGAGCACCCCGCCGAGCAGCAGCCCGACGGCCGAGCCGCCACCGGCGATCGCGCCGTAGACGGCGAAGGCCTTGGCGCGCTCCTTGGCGTCGGTGAACAGCACCGTGATCAGCGCCAGCGACGCTGGTGCGAGCAGGGCGCCGAAGGCACCCTGCAGGGCGCGGGCGGCGAACAGCAGCTCCTCGTTGGGCGCGAAGCCGCCCAGGGCGGAGGCGACCGCGAAACCGGCGGCGCCGACCAGGTAGGTGCGCTTGCGGCCCCAGAAGTCGGCGATCCGGCCGCCCAGCAGCAGGAAGCCGCCGAAGGTCAGCGTGTAGGCGGTGACGATCCACTGCTGCGACGCCGGGCTGATGTCCAGGTCGGTGGAGACCGCGGGCAGCGCGATGTTCACGATCGTGGCGTCGAGGATGACCATCAACACGGTCACCGCGACGACCGCGAGGGCGAGCCACCGCTTCGGGTAGGGCTCGGAGTGCGGGGTGATCCCCACGTCCGCGGAGGTGGGGGAGGGGTCGCTCACGTCGTCGTCCTCAATCGTTCGTGCCGGTCGGCCGATGCGTCGGCCGGAGGGAAGGTAGCGGGCTGCGACGATGCAGTCGTGGCGGTTTCCGTGGTGTTCATCTCTGACACGCACGTCCCGAAGCGCGCGCGTGACCTGCCCCATTCCCTCTGGACGGCGATCGAGGCGGCCGACGTCGTGGTGCACGCCGGTGACTGGGTGGACGTCGCCCTGCTGGACGAGCTGGAGCGGCGCAGCCGCCGGCTGGTGGGGGTGTACGGCAACAACGACCACGGGGTGCTGCGCGAGCGGCTGCCGGAGGTCGCCCGGGTCGAGCTGGCGGGAGTCCGCGTCGCCGTCGTGCACGAGACCGGCGACGCGAAGGGCCGCGAGCGCCGCTCCGCCGAGCGCTTCCCCGACGCCGACGTGCTCGTGTTCGGCCACAGCCACATCCCCTGGGACACCACCGCGGACACCGGCCTGCGGCTGCTGAACCCCGGTTCGCCCACCGACCGCCGGCGCCAGCCGCACGCCACCTACCTGACCGGGGTCGCCGAGGCCGGCCGGCTCACCGACGTGGTGCTCCACCGGCTCCCGCCGAGGACCCCGGCGTGACCCCGCCGCCGCTCCCACCTGCGGCGGTGGCGCTGCTGGCCTGCCCGGTCTGCGGTGACCCGCTGCGGGAGGAGCCGGCCGGGTTGCGGTGCGGGCGGGGCCACGCGTTCGACCGGGCCCGGCAGGGACACGTCACCCTGCTGCCGGCCGGTGGCTCGCCCCACTCCGGCGACTCGGCGGAGATGGTGGCCGACCGGGCCGGTTTCCTCGCCGCCGGCCACTACGCCGGCATCACCTCGGCGCTCGCGGACGCTGCCCTGGCCGGACCCCCCGTGCGCACCCTGCTCGACGCCGGAGGTGGCACCGGGACGCACCTGGCCGGCGTGCTGGCGCGGGTCCCCGGCGCCGTCGGCGTGGTGCTGGACGCCTCCCGGTACGCCGCCCGCCGCGCAGCCCGCGCCCACCCCCGGGCGCTGGCGGTCGTGGCCGACAGCTGGTCGCGGTGGCCGGTGCGCGACGCGGCCGTCGACCGGGTGCTGGTGGTGTTCGCCCCGCGCAACGGTGCCGAGACGGCGCGGGTGCTCAGCCCCGGCGGCCGGCTGGTCGTGGTCACCCCCGCCGCGGAGCACCTGGCGTCGCTGGTCGGACCGCTGGGCCTGCTCACCGTCGACCCGGCGAAGGCCGACCGGCTGACCGCGTCGCTCCAGCCGCACCTGCAGCCCGTCTCGACGACCCGGTACCGCGATGAGCTGCTGCTCGACCACGCCGCGGTGCGGACGCTGGTCGGGATGGGGCCGCACGCGCGGCACCTCGGCCCCGGGGCGCTCGCCGGGCGGGTGGCCGCGCTGCCCGAGGCGGTGCGGGTGCCGGTCGCCGTCGACGTGACCACGTGGACGGCCGGCTAGCGGCCCCGTCCGGAGGCCCGGCCCGACCGTGCGAGGGACGAGGAGGCCGGGCCCGCCATACGACGAGGGCCCGGCCGTAGTGGCCGGGCCCTCGTCGTGAGGTGTGCTGCCCGCGTCGCGGGCGGGCGTCAGCGGGTGACGCGGCGGTTCTTGTTCGTCGCGAAGACGTAGATCCCGAGCACCACGATCGCGCCGATGATCGAGCCGATCACGCCGGAGGTGCCGAGCTCGAACTCGCCGTCGAAGATGAGGCTGCCGAGCAGGTTGCCGACGAGCGAACCGATGATCCCGAGCACGATGGTGGCGAGAATGCTCATCGACTGCTTGCCGGGGATGACCGCGCGGGCGATGAAGCCGGCGATGGCGCCGATGACGATCAGGACGATGATGTTCCAGAGCACGGTGGTGACCTCCGGTGACACGGCGCGACCGCCGGCGCCGGGACGTCCGGCGCAAGATCATCGGTGCCCGTCGGCTCGAACTCCGAAACCCCCGGGGGTGCTCCCGGCGGGCCGCTGTCACCCGATCAGGTGACCGTGCACCTCCCGGTCGTGCGCCGCTGACCAGTGCGAACGCGACCGTGCCCGGCGGGTGGGGTGGTGCGGGTGGCCGGCGCCGCCGGGGCGCTCGGTCGTCGGACGCCGCGGCGCGCCGCACCGAGCCCCTCTCCCGTCGCGTCGGCCAGGACGCGACCGTCTAAGCTCCGAGCGTGACGATCGCACCCGCCCCGATCGTGAGCCGGCCCAGCCCGGCCCACGAGGCCGAGAAGGGGTCGCGGCTCCTGGGTCTGCTGCGCACCACCGACCACAAGACCATCGGCCTGATGTACACCGTCACGGCGTTCATCTGGTTCTTCGTCGGTGGTTTCATGGCGCTGCTGATGCGTGGTGAGCTGGCCCGGCCCGAGCTGCAGTTCCTCTCGCCCGAGCAGTACAACCAGCTGGTCACGATGCACGGCACGATCATGCTGCTGTTCTTCGCGACACCGATGTTCTTCGCCTTCGCGAACCTGATCATGCCGTTGCAGCTGGGCGCCCCCGACGTCGCCTTCCCGCGGTTGAACGCCTTCTCCTACTGGCTCTTCCTGTTCGGGTCGATGCTCGCGGTCTCGGGCTTCCTCACCCCGGGTGGCGCCGCCGACTTCGGCTGGTACGCCTACACCCCGCTGTCCACCGGTGCGCACAGCCCGGGCGCCGGCGGTGACCTGTGGATCACCGGGCTCGCGGTCAGCGGTCTGGGCACCATCCTCGGTGGGGTCAACTTCATCGCCACCATCGTCTGCCTCCGGGCCCCGGGGCTGACGATGTTCCGGATGTCGATCTTCACCTGGGGTGCGCTGACCACCAGCATCCTGATCCTGCTCGCCTTCCCGATCCTGACCGCGGCGCTGTTCGCGCTGCTGGCCGACCGGCACCTGGGCGCGCAGATCTACACGCCGGAGAACGGCGGGCCGATGCTGTGGCAGCACCTGTTCTGGTTCTTCGGTCACCCCGAGGTCTACATCATCGCGCTGCCCTTCTTCTCGATCATCAGCGAGGTCATCCCGGTCTTCAGCCGGAAGCCGCTGTTCGGCTACAAGGGCATGATCTTCGCCCTGATCGGGATCACCGCACTGTCGCTGGCGGTGTGGGCGCACCACATGTTCGCCACCGGTGCGGTGCTGCTGCCCTTCTTCGCCTTCCTGACGTACCTGATCGCCATCCCGACCGGCATCAAGTTCTTCAACTGGATCGGCACCATGTGGCGGGGCCAGATCACCTTCGAGACGCCGATGCTGTTCTCGATGGGCTTCCTGATCACCTTCCTGCTGGGTGGTCTGACCGGCGTCCTGCTGGCCAGCCCGCCGCTGGACTGGCACGTGAACGACAGCTACTTCGTCGTCGCCCACTTCCACTACGTGGTCTTCGGCACCGTGGTGTTCGCTGCCTACGCGGGGCTGTACTTCTGGTTCCCGAAGATGTGCGGCCGGATGATGGACGAGCGGGTCGGCAAGCTGCACTTCTGGCTGACCTTCGTCGGCTTCCACGCCACGTTCCTCATCCAGCACTGGCTGGGCAACGCGGGCATGCCGCGCCGGTACGCCGACTACCTGGGCACCGACGCCGGAGGCGCCTTCACCTGGATGCACACGGTCTCCACGGTCGGGTCGTTCATCCTGGGTGCCTCGGTGATCCCCTTCGTCTACAACGTCGTCAAGTCCTGGAAGCACGGCCGGCTCGCGCTGCGCGACGACCCCTGGGGCCACGGCAACTCGCTGGAGTGGGCGACCTCGTCCCCGCCGCCGCGGCACAACTTCGTCGAGATCCCGCGGATCCGTTCGGAGCGCCCGGCGTTCGAGCTGCACTACCCGCACCTGATCGAGCAGCTCGAGACCGAGAAGCACGCCGGAAAGCGGCACGAGCCGTACGCCGGGGTCAGCAACGTGGGCCTCACCGGCGGCAAGCGCGAGGGCGAGCGCGACACCGACTTCACCTGATCAAGCACCCCATCCAGAGGCTCGTCCCTCGCACGCTCGGGACGAGCCTCTGGACGGGGCCGGGAAAGACTGCGTGAGCGACGCCCCGTCGGCCTTCGGGCCGGCGGGGCGTCGGCGTTCCGGGGGACCACGCAGCGTGGCGGGGACCATCCGGCACGATGACCGCGTGACCGACCGAGCCGCTGCCCCCGTGCTGCCCGAGGCCTCCCCGGACACCCGTCCCGGGGCGCTGCTGACCGTCACCGGGGCGGACCGCCCCGGGGTCACCGCCGCGCTCTTCGCCGCGCTGGCCGAGCTCGGCACCCCGGTCGAGGTCGTCGACGTCGAGCAGGTCGTGGTGCACGGCCAGCTCGTGCTCGGCGTGTTCGTCGGGCCTGCCGGTGAAGCCGCGGACCCTCACCACCTGGCCGACCGGATCCGCCCGCTGACCGATCGGGTGGCGGCACAGACCGGAGTGCAGATCACCGTCGAACCCTCGGGTGGCGCGGGCACCGGCTCCCGGGCGGCCCGCCACCACGTCACCGTGCTCGGCCGCCCGGTGCCTCCGGCCGCCGTCGCCGGGGCCGCCCGGGCCATCGCCGGCGTCGGGGGCAACATCGAGGCCATCCGCAGGCTGTCGGACTACCCGGTGACCAGCTTCGAGCTGACCGTCTCCGGCGGCGAGCCGACCGAGCTGCGCACGGCGCTGGCCACCGTGGCCGCCGAGACCGGCACGGACGTCGCCGTGGAGCGGATCGGGCTGGCCCGCCGCAGCAAGCGGCTCATCGTGCTCGACGTCGACTCCACGCTGGTCCGCGGCGAGGTCATCGACGAGCTCGCGGCCCGCGCCGGCCGCGCCGCCGAGGTCGCGCGGATCACCGCCGCCGCGATGAACGGCGAACTGGACTTCGAGCAGTCGCTCCGGGCCCGGGTGGCCGTGCTGGCCGGGCTGCCGGCCGGCGTGCTCGACGAGGTGCGGGAGCACCTGGTGCTCACCCCCGGCGCGCGCACGCTCATCCGTACGCTGCAGCGGCTCGGCTTCCGCTGCGGGATCGTCAGCGGTGGCTTCAGCCAGATCACCGACCCGCTGGCCGAGTCCCTCGGGCTCGACTTCGCCGCCGCCAACACCCTCGAGGTCGTCGACGGTCGGCTCACCGGTGGGCTGGTCGGCGAGGTCGTTGACCGGGCGGGGAAGGCCCGGGCGCTGGCCCGGTTCGCCGCCGAGCACGGCATCCCGTTGGAGCAGACCGTCGCCGTCGGCGACGGCGCGAACGACCTGGACATGCTCAACGCCGCCGGCCTGGGCATCGCCTTCAACGCCAAGCCGTTCGTCCGGGAGAAGGCGCACGCCGCGCTCAACCAGCCCTACCTGGACGCCGTGCTCCAGGTGCTCGGCTTCACCCGCGACGAGGTGCTGGACGCCGGGTAGTACGCCTGCCCGGCCGTTCCGCGAGCTGACCGGCACCGGTCGCCCCGACGGAGCGGCGCAGCCAGCGGCGTCCGGGCGACCGGAGCGGCGCGACCGGCGCACCAGGCAGAAGCCGGTTCCGCTCCCCGCACAGCTCCGAGGGAGGGGATGGCGGTGCCCGTGCATCCGATCAGGGGCCGGCGCGCCGGCCAGGTGCCTCGTCGGCGCGACGCAGGATGTCGTCGACGACCTGGTCGATCGGGGCAGTGGCGTCGATCGCGATCCCGTCCCTCGGCACACCCTGCCTGGTCTCGTGCCAGCGCACGATCCGCTCGCGCTCCACCGGCTCTCCGTCGCCCCACTCGTCGTCCGGTCGTTCGTCGAGCCGCCTGTTCAGGGTGTCGAGGTCGACCTCGAGGACGAACACGCCGTCGAACAGCCCCAGGAACGCCGAGGAGTTCCGTGAGCCACCGCAGAAGAACGTCGCCGGGGTGGTCGTGTCGGCGACCAGCGCCCTCACCCGGTCCACCCGCCACACGTGGTGTTCGTGCGCAGCGACGTCCCTCGGTTCCCCCGTCACCGGATCGCCCACGTAGGCGAGTTCGCGGTCACCGTGGATCGCGTGGTGGCCGCGCCGCCGCAACTCCTCGCAGACCGCGGTCTTGCCGGTGCCGGACAGACCTTCGATCAGGAAGTTCCTCCGGCCCACGCCAGGAAGCTACAACCGCGATGCCGTGCCGGTGTCCCCGGAGCCGCGTTCGGGGCGAACGGTGCTAGGTGCCCGCCTGCGGATCGACGCTGCGCTCCAGGTGGACGCCGGCGTGGCGCAACTGCTCGAGCGCGGCCTCGGTGCTGGCCGGCGAGACGCCGGCGGTCAGGTCGAGCAGCACGCGGGTGCGGAACCCCGCGGCAACGGCGTCCAGCGCGGTGGCCCGCACGCAGTGGTCGGTGGCGATGCCGACCACGTCCACCTCGTCGACGTCGTGCGCCCGCAGCCAGTCGGCCAGGCCCACGCCGTCGCTGGTGCCCTCGAAGCCCGAGTAGGCCGCGGCGTACTCGCCCTTGTCGAACACCGCCTCGATCGGCCGGCGGTCCAGCCGGGGGTGCAGCTCGACGCCGGGTGTGCCGACCACGCAGTGCGGCGGCCAGCTCTCCAGGAAGTCCGGCTGCTCGGCGAAGTGGTTCCCCGGGTCGACGTGGTGGTCGCGGGTGGCGACGACGTGCGCGTAACCGGCCTGCGCCATGTGCGCGCTCACCGCCCTCGCGACCGCCTCCCCACCGCTGACCGCGAGGCTGCCGCCCTCGCAGAAGTCGTTCTGCACGTCCACGACGACCAGAGCTCGTGTCATCCCCCCATCTTGCCCGGTGACTCGAGGGGGACGGGGCCCTTCGAGTGGTCCTCGTTCAGTCGGTCACCGTGTCGACCGCCGGCTCACCGCGCATCAGCGAGAGCGCCTCGGTCGGCAGGGTCCCGCGGAGCGCACGGTGCCGGTCGCGGGCCGCGGCCAGCGCCTCGGCGGGGGAGTGGTGGTCGATCAGCTCGCCTTGCCGCACCAGCGGAACCAGCAGGTCGCGGTCGCCGTCGCGGGGGGTGACCGGGCCTGCGCTGACCACCTCGGCGGTCGCCGTCCCGTCGGCGTCGTGCCGGCGGACGGCGTGCTTGCGGCCGCCCACCGACCGCTTTCCCTCGGAGTTCTTCGCCACCGGGACGCCGTCCCGCTCCACCAGCTTGTAGACCATCCCGACGGTGGGGGACCCCGACCCGGTCACCAGCGAGGTGCCCACGCCGTACCCGTCGACCGGGGCGGCGGCGAGCGCGGCGATCGCGTACTCGTCCAGGTCGCTGGTGACGATCACCTTCGTCTCCGTCGCGCCCAGGGAGTCCAGCAGCTCCCGGGCCCGGGTGGCCTGCACCGTGAGGTCACCGGAGTCCAGCCGGACCGCGCCCAGCCCGGTTCCGGCCACGTCGATGGCCGTGCGGATGCCCTGCTCGACGTCGTAGGTGTCCACCAGGAGGGTCGTGCCGACGCCGAGGGCGTCCAGCTGCGCACGGAACGCGGCGGCCTCGTCGTCGTGCAGCAGGGTGAACGCGTGGGCGCTGGTGCCGGTGGTGGGGATGCCGTAGCGGGCGCCGGCGGCGAGGTTCGACGTCGCGGCGAACCCGACCAGCGCGGCGGCCCGGGCAGCTGCGACCGCCGCCTCCTCGTGGGTGCGCCGGGAGCCCATCTCGATGCAGGGCCGCCCGCACGCCGCGCCGACCATCCGGGCGCCGGCAGAGGCGATCGCGCTGTCGTGGTTGAGGATCGACAGCGCCAGCGTCTCCAGGAGCACCGCCTCGCCGAACGGGGCCCGCACGGTGAGCACCGGGGAGCCGGGGAAGTACAGGTCCCCCTCGGCGTAGCCGTCGATGTCCCCGGTGAACCGGAAGTCGGCCAGCCAGGCGAGCAGTCGCGGGTCGTCGACCCCCTGGGCGCGGACCGCCGCCAGCTCGGCGTCGCCGAACCGGAAGCCGGCCAGCATCTCCAGCAGCCGGCCGGTGCCCGCGACCACCCCGTACCGCCGTCCGTGCGGCAGCCGGCGGGCGAACACCTCGAACACGCAGTCGCGCTCGGCCGTGCCGTCGGCCAGGGCGGCGGCCAGCATCGTGAGCTCGTAGCGGTCGGTGAGCAGCGCAGGGCTCAGCTGCGGGGTCGGCGGCATGGACAGGCACGATAGGTGCCGGTGGTCCGAGCCGCTCCCCGGCGTCGTCCGGCAGCGGCGTCGTCCTAGAGTGGCGTCGTGGCCGGACCGCTCGCTCCTGAACGGGTCCCCGGGGCCACGGCGGAGACCGTGGCCGAGGTCGACCGCCCCTGGGTGACGATCGTCTGGGACGACCCGGTCAACCTGATGACCTACGTGACCTTCGTGCTCCAGGAGCTCTTCGGCTACGACGAGGCGACGGCGACGGAGCTGATGCTGCAGGTGCACCACGAGGGCAAGGCGATCGTCAGCTCCGGTCCGCGGGAGCGGATGGAGCACGACACCAACCGACTGCACGCCTACGGGCTGTGGGCGACCTACCAGCGGGACGCATGAAGCCCTTCCGTCGCAAGGGCGACGAGGTGGTGGCCCGGCTGGTCGAGGCCGAGGCCGGCATCGTCACGCTGCTGCTGGACCAGCTGGAGCAGCTGCTGGCGGCCGACCGCGCCGACACCGGCGGTGACCCGGTGGTTGAGCGGCTGCTCCCGCCGGGCAACGTCGACGACCCGGAGATCGCCGCGGACTACCGGGACCTCACCGAGACGGCGCTGCGCGCCGGCAAGGCCGACGACCTGGCCACCGTCCGCGCCACCCTGCCACCGGACGGCGGGGAGATACGGCTGGACGCCGAGCAGGCCCGCGCCTGGCTGCGCACCACGAACGACCTGCGCCTCGCGCTGGGCACCCGGCTGGGCATCACCGCCGACACCGAGCCCCCGGAGGACGCCGGCGGCGAGGAGGAGCAGCAGCTGGCGGTCTACTACTGGCTCACCGCCGTGCAGGGTTCCCTCGTCGACGCGCTGGTGGCCGGGACAGGCGGCCGACCGTAGCCAGCACCAGCAGCGCCACGAGCAGGTCGGCGACGAAGAAGACGTAGACCAGGCTGTGCACCTGCACGTCCTGGGCGATCGCGCCGATGCAGGCCACCAGGGTGACCGCGGAGAGCGCGGCCAGCAGGAGCAGGCCGACCAGCCGCCCGAGCACCACCAGGACCAGCTCGATCCGGTCGCTGCGCTCGTCGGTCGCCCGCCCGCTGCGGTGCAGCAGCCGCATGCTGCCGATGACCAGCGCCGGCAGGGGGACGAGCACCACCCCGACCACCATCAGCACCTCGATCACCACGGTCGACGACGTTAGCGGTCGGCCACCCGCGCGGCACAGTCCGTTCCCCTGCCCGTCACCCCGGGTGGGGTCCGGGAACCCGGCCGCGACCGTCGGCCTAGGATGACCGGCGTGCTGCGCATCGACCGCGCGACCTACGACGCCATCGTGGCCCACGCCCGGGCAGACCACCCGGACGAGGCCTGCGGCGTCGTGGCCGGGCCCGAGGGCTCCGACCGCCCCGAGCGGCACATCCCGATGCTCAACGCGGCCCGCTCGCCGACGTTCTACGAGTTCGACAGCGGCGACCTGCTGAGGCTGTACCGGGAGATGGACGACCGGGACGAGGTCCCCGTCGTGATCTACCACTCGCACACCGCCACCGAGGCCCGCCCCTCGCGCACCGACATCAGCTACGCCTCCGAGCCCGAGGCGCACTACGTGCTGGTCTCCACCCGCGAGCACGGTGCGCGGACCGGGCTGGCCGGCGACGACGTGGAGTTCCGCAGCTTCCGCATCGTCGACGGCCAGGTCACCGAGGAGGACGTCGAGGTGGTCGGCCCGTGACCGTCGAGTCCTGCCTGTTCGGTCACTCGCCGACCGTCGTCGTCTACGACTGAGAAAGGACCCCGCTGCCCCCACGCCTCGTACCTCGGCGCGGGCCCCTGCAGCGGGGCCGAAGCGGCCGGCGGAATCGCTGGCCGCGCAGCGGCGTTCCCCCGGACAGCCGTCATCCCCGCGCGCTCCGCGCGCCGACCCGTCACCCCCGCGAGAAGGAGTTCCCCTGCCATGGCCATCGAGGTCCGGATCCCGACCATCCTGCGCACCCACACCGGCGGCAACAAGACCGTCGAGGGGTCCGGCGACACCCTCGGTGCGCTCGTCGACGACCTCGACTCGCAGCACCCCGGCCTCAAGGGCCGCCTGGTGACCGAGGAGGGCAAGCTGCACCGCTTCGTCAACGTCTACGTCAACGACGAGGACGTGCGCTTCACCGGTGCGCTGGACACCGCCGTCAAGGACGGCGACTCGGTGACGATCCTCCCGGCGGTCGCCGGCGGCTGCTGAGCGGCCCACCGTGCGCTCCGCGCACCTGAGCTGAGCCCAGCACCCACCCCGCCTCCCGGAAGAGTCCCCATGGCCCGCTTCTCCTCCCTCGTCGAGAGCCTCGGCAACACCCCGCTGGTCGGGCTGCCACGGCTGTCGCCCACCGCCGACGTCCGGCTGTGGGCGAAGCTCGAGGACCACAACCCCACCGGGTCGATCAAGGACCGGGCCGCCATCTCGATGATCGAGGCGGCGGAGAAGGAGGGGAAGCTGCGGCCGGGGGCCACCATCCTGGAGCCCACCAGCGGCAACACCGGCATCTCCCTGGCGATGGTGGCCCGGCAGCGCGGGTACAAGCTGATCTGCGTCATGCCGGAGAACACCTCGATCGAGCGGCGCCAGCTGCTGGAGATGTACGGCGCGCAGATCATCAGCTCCCCGGCCGCCGGCGGCAGCAACCAGGCCGTCGCCGTCGCCAAGGGCCTGGCCGCCGAGCACGACGACTGGGTGATGCTCTACCAGTACGGCAACCCGGCCAACGCCGAGGCGCACTACACCGGCACCGGCCCGGAGATCCTCGCCGACCTGCCCTCGATCACCCACTTCGTCGCCGGCCTGGGCACCACCGGCACGCTGATGGGCGTCTCCCGCTTCCTGCGGGAGCAGAAGCCCGGTGTCCAGGTGATCGCCGCCGAGCCGCGCTACGGGGAGCTCGTCTACGGGCTGCGCAACATCGACGAGGGGTTCATCCCCGAGCTCTACGACCCCGAGCTGCTCGACGGCCGCTTCTCCGTCGGCCCGGACGACGCGGTGCACCGCACCCGCCAGCTGGTCGAGAAGGAGGGGATCTTCGCCGGCATCTCCACCGGCGCGATCCTGCACGCCGCGCTCGGTGTCGCCGACAAGGAGGTCGCGGCCGGCCGCCGGGCTGACATCGTCTTCGTCGTCTGCGACGGCGGTTGGAAGTACCTCTCCACCGGGGCCTACGCCGGCACGCTGGAGCAGGCCACCGCCGCGCTGGACGGGCAGCTCTGGGCCTGATGGCGGATCCGCAGGACACCCTGACCCTGCCCGCGCGCGGGCTGCTCTTCGACAACGACGGCGTGCTCGTCGACTCCGAGGTCAGCGTCGTCACCTCGTGGCGTCGCTGGGCGAAGGACCTCGGCCTCGACCCGGACGAGGTCATGGCCGCCGTCCCCGGCCGTCGCGCCGCGGACACCGTGGCGCTGTTCGTGCCGGCCGACCAGGTCGCCGCGGCGGTGGCCACCGTCACCCGCTTCGAGCTGGAGGGCGCCGACGCGACCGTGGCGGTGCCCGGGGTGCTGGACCTGGTGCCCCAGCTGACCGGCGTCCCGTGGGCGGTGGTCACCTCCGGCGTGCACGAGCTGGCCACCGCCCGGCTGCGCGGTGCCGGGGTCGCCCTGCCCGACGTGCTCGTCACCGCGGAGGACGTCGCCGCGGGCAAGCCCGACCCCGAGCCCTACCTCACCGGGGCGGAGCGGCTGGGCATCGACCCCGCCGAGCTGATCGTGCTGGAGGACAGCCCCAGTGGCGTCGCCGCGGGCCTCGCCGCTGGGTGCACCGTCCTCGGCATCGGCGAGCCGGCGCTGCAGACGGCAGCGACGGCCGTGGTCCGGGACCTGACCGGAGCCCGATGGACCGGCGACGGGCTGCAGCTGCCCGGCGACGCGCTGCTGCGCCGGCCCTGACCGGACCGTCGGTGCCGGCGGCTAGCCTGACTGCGCCATGAGGACCGCTGCCCCCGCCGACGCCCCGATCGGCATCTTCGACTCGGGGGTGGGTGGGCTCACCGTCGCGCGGGCGGTGCTCGACCAGCTGCCGCACGAGTCGATCCGCTACCTGGGGGACACGGCGCACACGCCGTACGGTCCCCAGCCGATCGCCGACGTGCGCCGCCACTCCCTGGCCGCGATGGACCAGCTGGTCTCCGACGGGGTCAAGATGCTGGTCATCGCCTGCAACTCGGCCAGCGCCGCCTGCCTGGGTGACGCCCGGGAGCGCTACGACGTCCCGGTCGTGGAGGTCGTGCTGCCGGCGGTCCGCCGCGCCACCGCGGCCACCCGGAACGGCCGGGTGGGGGTGATCGCCACCCAGGCCACCGTCACCAGCGGCGCCTACGAGGACGCGTTCGCCGCCGCCCCGCAGCTCACCGTCACCAGCGCCGCCTGCCCCAGCTTCGTGGACTTCGTCGAGCGCGGCGTCACCAGCGGCCGGCAGCTGGTCGGCCTCGCGCAGTCCTATCTCGACCCGCTGCTGGCCGCCGGGGTCGACACCGTGGTGCTCGGCTGCACCCACTACCCACTGCTCACCGGCGTGCTGTCGCTGGTGCTCGGCGAGGAGGTCACGCTGGTGTCCAGTGCGGAGGAGACCGCCAAGGACGTGTACCGGGTGCTCACCCGCACCGACCTGCTGCGCGACCCCGAGGGGCCGCCGCCGGAGCACCGGTTCCTGGCCACCGGCGACCCGGAGCCCTTCGCCCGGCTCGGGCGGCGTTTCCTCGGTCCCGAGATGGAGACCGTGGCCCGCGCCGGGGAGGCCGCATGAGGCTCACCGTCATCGGCTGCGCCGGAAGCGCACCCGGCCCGGCCTCGCCGGCCTCCTGCTACCTGGTCGAGCACGACGAGTTCGTGCTGCTGCTCGACCTGGGCAACGGGTCGTTCGGCTCCCTGCTGGCGCTCCGCGACCCGACCGAGGTCGACGCCGTATACCTGTCGCACCTGCACGCCGACCACTGCCTGGACGCCGCGCCGTTCATCGTCTGGCACCGCTACTCCGGGCAGTCCGACGGCCGGGCCGTACCGCTGTACGCGCCGGTCGGCGCCGACCGGCGGCTGGCCGCGGCCTACGACGCCGACGGCGGTCCCATCGACGACGTCTTCGACGTCACGCCCGTCGGCCCGGGCAGCTGGACGATCGGGCCGTTCGAGGTGACGACGGCGCGCACCGCCCACCCGGTGGAGTGCTACGCGGTGCGGCTCACCGCGGGTGGCCGCTCGCTGGTCTACACCGGCGACACCGGCCCGTCCGAGGCGGTGGTGGAGCTGGCCCGCGGCGCCGACGTGCTGCTGGCCGAGGCCGCCTACGCCGAGGGCCCCGACCTGCCCCCCGGGCTGCACCTCACCGGCCGGCAGGCCGGCGAGCACGCGGCCGCGGCCGGGGTGGGGCGGCTGCTGGTCACCCACGTGCCCGCCTGGGTCGACGCCGAGGCGCAGCTGGCCGCCGCCCGGTCGGTGTTCCCGAACACCGAGCTCGCCCGGCACGCCGCCGTCCACGACGTCTGACGTCCACCCGCCCGTGCAGCGGTGATCAGGTGACCTGATCAACGGCTGTCCTCCCGCACCGATGCTGGTGCGGGAGGACAGCCGTTGCTGCGGTAGGACGGTCCGCGCCGGTTGCCCACGCCGCCCCGAGCGGGCACGGTGACGAGATGGCCGAGGAGGAGCGCGACGGCGTCCGGCTGAGCAGCCTGGACTCCCCGCTGGGCGACGGGCTCGAGGTGACCAAGCGCGATCTGGTCGACCACTACGACGCCTTCGCCGACCGGCTCGTCCCGCTGCTGAGCGGCCGGCCACTGACCATCAAGCGAGTGCGGCCCGGTGCAGCTCCCTTCATCCAGCGCGACGTCCCCAAGGGCGCTCCCGACTGGGTGCGCACCGTGCCGACCTGGTCCGACCGTGCCCACCGCGAAGTGCACCAGGTGCTGTGCGAGGACCGCCGGACGCTGCTGTGGCTGGCCAACCAGCGGGCGGTGGAGCTGCACGTGCCCTTCGGCCTGGTGGGGGAGGTGGAGCCCACCGGGCTGGTGCTCGACCTGGACCCGCCGGACGGCGCCGACTTCGCCGCCGTGATCGCCGTGGCGCGGCTGGCCCGGCGTGTGCTCGCCGACGCCGGGCTGGCGGGTGCGGTGAAGACCAGCGGCTCCACCGGGCTGCACGTCGTCGTCCCGGTGCACGCCTCTCCGCCGGAGGACGTCGCCGCGGCCACCCGGGCGCTCGCGGCGCGCACCGAGCGGCTCGACCCGGCGGTGGCGACCACCGCCTACGTCGTCGCCGAGCGCGGTGGGCGGGTGTTCGTCGACTCGACCCGCGCCGGGCGGGGCACGATCGTGGCCGCCTACAGCCCGCGGGCACGGCCAGGCCTGCCGGTGTCGACGCCGGTCGCGTGGGACGACCTGGACGACGTGCGGCCCGGGGACGTCACCGTGCGCACCGCGCGGGAGCGGATCGGGGACGGCGACCCGTGGGCGGCCGCGCTGCCGGGGCCACAGGAGCTGCCGGCGGACCTGGTGGCCGAGGGCCGCACGATCCCGGTGGCCCGGGTGGCCGCGATGCACGAGGGGAAGCGCCGGGCCCGCGCGAAGGCTGCCGGGACCCGGAGCCGACCGCCCGGCCCGTAGCGCGCCGGCCGCCTGGGCGCCGGCCGTCGTCCCCAGATCGGGCGCGGTCCACAAGTCCGGGCGGGCGCCCCTGTCGTGCCGGACGGCCCGGCAGGGTCATCGTGTGACCGATCCACAGATGACGGCCTGGCTCGACCAGGAGGACACCCACCTCGCCCAGTTGATCCGCAACCATCGCTGGGTCGTGCAGTACGTCTTCCCCGACGAGAACTCCGACTCGGTGCCCTTCGGCTACACGGTCGGGTTGTTCGGGCTCGGCCACCCGGAGCTGGTGGTGGTCGGACTCGGCCACGACAACACGCACGCGATGCTCCAGCGGGTGGCCGGCCTCGTCGCCGATGGGCGCGACATGGTCCCGGGGGAGCTGCTCACGTTCCCCGACCGGCCCGACGGGCTGGTCGTCGAGCAGCTGCCGAACCCCGGGGAGGTGCTCTTCGTCGCCAACCGCCACTACCGGCGCCCCGACGAGGCGTCCGTGCCCGCCTTCCAGCTCACCTGGCAGCACCCCGACGGCACCTTCCCCTGGGACCCGGCGTACCCGTGCGGCCCCGACTGCCAGCCCCGGCCCGGCACCTGGCGGGCGTGACCCCGGCGCCCGCGCCCCGGTCCGGTGGCGGACCACGACGACGTCGGTCCGGCCTGACCTGCGGAGGGCGGCAGCGCCCGGTCGTCGGGGCAGCCCGTACGCTGGGCACCCCGACGACCGCGCGCTCAGGAGACCTGCACCTCGCGGCCGTCCTCGCCCCACATCGTGTGGAACGAGCCCTCGGCGTCCACCCGCCGGTAGGTGTGCGCGCCGAACAGGTCGCGCAGGCCCTGGATCAGCGCCGCTGGGAGCCGCTCGGCCCGCAGCCCGTCGTAGTAGGCCAGCGCGCTGGCGAACCCGGGCACCGGCACCCCGTGCCGGGCGGCGCCGGCGACCACCTGCCGCCACGCCTCCTGGCCCTCGCTGACCGCACCGCGGAAGTAGTCGTTGGTCAGCAGGGTCGTGACGTCGGGCTCGTCGGTGTACACCTGCGCGATCCGGTCGAGGAACTTCGCCCGGATGATGCAGCCGCCCCGCCAGATCCTGGCCAGAGCGGCGCGGTCGATGTCCCAGCCGTGCTGGTCGGCACCCGCAGTGATCTGGTCGAACCCCTGCGCGTAGGCGACCACCTTCGACGCGTAGAGCGCCTGCCGCACCGACTCGATGAACGCGTCCCGGTCGGCGACCTGCTCGTCCCACTCCCGGCCGGGACCGGGGAGCACCCGCTGGGCGGCCTGCCGCTGCTCGCGGTGGCCGGAGAGCGCCCGGGCGAACACCGCCTCGGCGATGCCGCTCACCGGAACGCCCAGGTCGAGGGCCGACTGCACGGTCCAGCGCCCGGTGCCCTTCTGCTCGGCCTCGTCCAGCACGACGTCGACGAACGGCTTCCCCGTCCGGGCATCGGTGTGCCGCAGCACCTCGGCGGTGATCTCGATGAGGTAGCTGTCGAGGTCGCCTTCGTTCCACGAGGCGAAGACGTCCCCGATCTCGGCGGGCGAGAGCCGGAGCCCCTGGCGCAACAGGTCGTAGGCCTCGGCGATCAGCTGCATGTCGGCGTACTCGATGCCGTTGTGCACCATCTTCACGAAGTGCCCGGCGCCGCTCTCGCCGACGTGGGTGCAGCACGGCTCCCCGTCGACGACGGCCGCGATCGACTCCAGCAGCGGGCCGACCAGCTCGTAGGCCTCCGCCGAGCCGCCCGGCATGATGCTCGGCCCGTTGAGCGCGCCCTCCTCGCCGCCGCTGATCCCGGTGCCGACGAAGTGGATGCCCCGGGCGGTGAGCGCCTCGGTGCGGCGGATGGTGTCGGTGAACCGGGCGTTGCCGCCGTCCATCAGCACGTCGCCGGCCTCGAGCAAGGGAGCGATCTCGTCGATCACGGCGTCGGTGGCCGCACCCGCCTGCACCATGATGATCACCTTGCGCGGACGCTGCAGGGCCCCGACGAACTCGGCCATCGAGCCGGTGGGCACGAAGTCGCCCTCGCCGCCGTGCTGCTCGACGAGGGCATCGGTGCGCCCCCTGCTGCGGTTGTGCAGCACCACCTGGTGGCCGTGCCGGGCCAGGTTGCGGGCCAGGTTCGCGCCCATGACAGCCAGCCCGGTGACGCCGATCTGATCGCTCATGCACGGAACCCTGCCGCATCGGGCGCGCGGCTACCAGGCCCCGCCCGACCCCCGGCTCGGCCCTCCTCCAGGGGCCCGACGCGGGCTCGCGAGCGGTGGGGACAGGAGCGTTCTCACGCGATGCCGAGGTCGCGGCGCAGCTTGGCCACGTGTCCGGTCGCCTTCACGTTGTAGGCGGCCTTCTCGATCCGCCCCTCGGCGTCGACGACGAACGTCGAACGGATCACCCCGACGACCTCCTTGCCGTACAGCTTCTTCGGGCCGTAGGCGCCGTAGGCGGTGAGGACCTGCTTCTCCGGGTCGGACAGCAGGGTGATCGACAGCGACTCCTGCTCGCGGAAGCGGTGCAGCTTCTCCGGGGCGTCGGGGGAGATGCCGATGATCTCCAGCCCCGCCTCGGCCAGGTCGCCGGCGGCGGCGGTGAAGTCGACGGCCTGGGTGGTGCAACCCGGGGTCAGCGCCGCCGGGTAGCAGTAGACGATGACCCGACGGCCGCGGTAGGACGCCAGCGACACCGGGGTGCCGTCGGCGTCGGGGAGGGTGAACTCCGGCGCCGGGTCACCGGGCGCGAGGCGGACGGGGGCGACGTCGGTGACGGGGCCGGTCTCGGTCATGCTGCGCATCGTGCCGCACCCGGGCGACGGTCCCCAAGCGGGCCACCACCGGGCGGGAGCGGAGCTGCTCGGACGGGGTGCTCAGCCGGCCAGGAAACTGAACCGCACGTGCCGCGACGGGTTGTCGACGTTCGTATCGACGAAGCAGATCCGCTGCCAGGTGCCCAGCGCGAGGCGGCCCTCGAGCACAGGCACGGTGGCGTGCGGCGGGACGAACGCGGGCAGCACGTGGTCCCGGCCGTGCCCGGCAGCTCCGTGCTTGTGGCGCCACCGGTCGTCGCGGGGGAGCAGCTCGTCCAGCTGGGCCAGCAGGTCGTCGTCGCTGCCCGCGCCGGTCTCGATGATCGCGATGCCGGCGGTCGCGTGCGGCACGAACACCTGCAGCAGCCCGTCGCCCTCGGACCGGACGAACTCCGCGCACTCGTCGGTCAGGTCGACGACGGAGGCCACGCCCCCGGTCCGGACGGCTCGCAGCTCGGAACGCATGCCGCCATGCTGCCGGACAGCGGCCAACTACGCTGCTGACACGTGACCCGCCCCGACGGCCGCAGCGCCGACCAGCTCCGCCCGGTGACCATCACCCGCCACTGGCTCGACCACGCCGAGGGCTCGGTGCTCGTGGAGTTCGGCCGCACCCGCGTGCTGTGCGCCGCCAGCGTCACCGAGGGCGTGCCCCGCTGGCGCCGCGGCTCCGGCCTCGGCTGGGTGACCGCCGAGTACTCGATGCTGCCGCGCGCCACCCACACCCGCAGCGACCGCGAGTCGGTGAAGGGGAAGATCGGTGGCCGGACGCACGAGATCAGCCGGCTGATCGGTCGCTCGCTGCGGGCCAGCATCGACCTGGCCGCGCTGGGGGAGAACAGCATCGCGCTGGACTGCGACGTCCTGCAGGCCGACGGCGGCACCCGCACCGCCGCGATCACCGGCGCCTACGTGGCCCTCGCCGACGCCGTCTCCTGGCTGGGCGAGCGCGGCAAGCTGGCCAGCAGCACCCCGCTGCCGAACTCGGTGGCCGCGGTCAGCGTCGGCGTCATCGACGGCGAGCCCCGCCTGGACCTCGCCTACGAGGAGGACGTCCGGGCCGGCACCGACATGAACGTCGTGTGCACCGGCGACGGCGGCTTCGTCGAGGTGCAGGGCACCGCCGAGGGCGCCGTCTTCGACCGGCCGACGCTGGACGCGCTGCTCGACCTCGCCGTCGCCGGCTGCGCCGAGCTGACCCTGGCGCAGCAGGTGGCGTTGTCGGCATGACGCAGCTGCTGCTCGCCACCCGCAACGCCGGCAAGCTCGCCGAGCTGCAGCGGCTGCTGGCCACCGCCGTCCCCGGGGTGGAGGTGCTCGGCCTGCGCGACGTCGCCGAGTACCCCGAGGCGCCCGAGACCGGAGCCACCTTCGAGGAGAACGCCCTGCTCAAGGCGCGCGAGGCGGTGCGGTACACCGGCCTGCCCGCGGTGGCCGACGACTCCGGCCTGGCCGTCGACGCGCTCAACGGGATGCCCGGCATCCTGTCCGCCCGCTGGTCGGGGCGGCACGGCGACGACGACGCCAACACCGCGCTGCTGCTCGGCCAGCTCGCCGACGTGCCCGACGAACGGCGCGGTGCGGCGTTCGTCTGCGCCGCCGCGCTGGTCACCCCCGAGGGCACCGAGCACGTGCTGCGCGCCGAGTGGCGGGGGGCGGTGATCCACGAGAAGCGCGGCACCAACGGGTTCGGCTACGACCCGGTCTTCGTGCCGGAGGGGCTGGAGCTGACGTCGGCGGAGCTGACGCCGGCGGAGAAGGACGCCCGCAGCCACCGCGGCCAGGCCTTCGCCGCGCTGGTGCCGGTGCTCGCCGGGGTGCTCGGCGCCCGCTGACCGCAGGTCAGCGGCCGCTGCTCCAGCCGATGAACCACAGCGAGAACGCCGCCATGCACGGGTGGAAGGCGAGCACGAGGAACGCCGCGAGCACCCGGTCGGTCCGCCAGTAGGTGCGCAGCCGGACGCCGCGGGTCCACAGCCGGCTGCGGTCGCCGGACAGGGCCCGCTGGGCGAGGGCCGCCTCCTCCTCCGCGGTCAGCGACCGCGAGCGGGTGGCCTGCCAGGCCTCGACCCGGGCCCAGCCCGGCGCGAAGCCACAGGCCAGCGCCAGCACCGCGGCACCGCCGAGCAACAGCAGCAGACTGGCCTGGTCGAGCACCACGAGTCCGGCTGCGGCCGCCCCGGCGGCGAAGCCGGCCACGGTGACCGCGGCGAACACGAAGACCAGGGCGAGGGTGACCGTCAGGATCACGTAGCCGGGGACGAGGACCTCGTCCCAGCTGCGGTCGGTGGCCAGCAGTGCTGCGGTCTGCGCGACGAGGACGGCGGCGCAGGTGAGCAGCACCCGGCGCATGCGCACCTGGGGGAGGTCCGCGGTCGTGGCCAGCCGGGCGCGGGCCTCGGCGAAGCTCGCCGCCTCGGCGGGGGAGGCGTCGGCCCGGGTCGTGGCCAGCGGGTTGACGGCGGTCACGAGCGGACCTCGGCACGAGGGGTCCCGGGCGTCGGCGCGTCGTCGGCCTGCACGTGGCTGGACAGCCCGTGGTTCGTCTTCTCCCAGTAGAACGGGTTGACCAGCAGCTGCCAGAGCGCCTTGTACGAGGCGACCGAGTGCAGCAGCCAGTACAGCGGGGACAGCAGCGCGAACGGCACCAGGCCGTAGGTGCGCCGCTTGAACCCGGCCAGCAGCGACAGGTAGATGATCACGCCGTTGCCCAGCAGCAGGTTCGCGAAGCTGACCTGCACCAGCCACTCGGGCAGCGTGGGCACCAGGACGCCGGGCCGGACCAGCTCGACCACCATGAGCAGGTACAGCCAGGGCGTGGCCAGGAACATCAGCGGGGTGCCCCCGATGAGCAGCGCGAACCCGGCCGTCTGACGGGGGCCGACGCTGCGCAGCAGCCGCCAGGGGTGCCGGGTGTGCACCAGCACGGTCTGCATGTAGCCCTTGATCCAGCGGCTGCGCTGCCGGACCCAGTTGCCGACGGCCATGTTGGCCTCCTCGTATGTCGTCGAGTTGACGACGGCGACGCGGTGGCCGCGGGCGGAGGCGCGGATGCCGAGGTCGGCGTCCTCGGTGACGTTGTAGGGGTCCCAGCCGCCGAGCTCGCGCAGCAGGTCGGTGCGGAAGTGGTTGCTCGTGCCGCCCAGCGGGATCGGCAGCCGGAGCTTGTCCAGCCCGGCGAGCGTGTAGTCGAACCAGGAAGAGTACTCCAGGGTGAACATCCGGGTGAGCAGGTTCTCCCGGGCGTTGAAGTAGTTCAGCGCCGCCTGCACGCAGACCAGGTCGTCCCCGCCCTTGCGGAAGGCGACGATCGACTTCTTCAGCTGGTCGGGGTCGGGCCGGTCCTCGGCGTCGTAGATGACCACGTACTCGCCGCGGGCGAAGGTCAGCCCGACGTTGCAGGCCCGCGGTTTCGTCTTGGGCAGCGAGTGCGGCACGACGACGATCCGGACGAGGTCCGGTGGGGCGGCTGCGAGCGCGGCGGTGAGCGTCTCCGGGTCGTCCTCCTCCAGCAGGAGGAGGATCTCCAGCTTCTCCCGCGGGTAGTCCAGGTCGGCGAGGTTGCGCATCAGCAGGCCGACGATCCCGGCCTCCTTGTAGACGGGCACGAGGATCGTGTAGACGGGCAGGTCGTGCTCGTCGAGCGCGGCCACCTCCTCGTCGGTGACCTGCTCGACGGTCTCCCAGGCGGTGCCGACGGTGCTGATCACGGCCTTGGCCCCGACGGCGAGGGCGACGGCGACGTTCACCGTCGCGACCAGGACGACCAGGGTGGCGGGCAGGTCGAGCACGGCGCCGACGACGAGGGCGGCGACCGCCAGGACGGCCCCGACCACCTGCTTGGGCACGAACACGGTGGACGCCGACTCGTCGGGCCGCCGCTCGGCCAGCGACGTGACCGCGTCGTGCACCAGCTCCTCGCGCCAGACCGTGCGCAGCGCCCGCTGGACGTCCCAGTCGGTGGTGACCACCTGGCGCACGCGGTGGATGCCGGTGCGCTGCACGACCTGCTCGGCGATGTGCGCCGACGGCCGGCCCGCGGTGGCCACGACCACCTGCAGCTCGCCCCCACCGTCCCGCTCGACGCGCAGCGGCAGCCAGACCTCGCGGGCCAGCATCGCCGCGGGGAACAGCCGGGCCAGCTCCTCGTCGACGTCGACCGGGTCGACGAAGGCCAGGTCGGCGTCCCACACCTCGGCCAGGGCGACGTACAGCTGGCGGCGGGTGACCCAGCCGCGGGCCAGCACGATCGCGCCCAGTGGTGCGCCGACGCGGTGCTGGTGCTCGAGGGCCTCGGCCAGCTGCGCCTCGGTGAGCGCACCCTGCTCCAGCAGGACGTCGCCCAGCCGTTCGGGCGCGGCGTGCCGGCCACGGCGGCGCCGGGGCGCGGGCACGGCGCCGCCCGGTGCGGAGACTGTCACCTGGAGGACGTCGGCCTCCGGCGCCCCGGACTGTCGTCCTGCGGGTCGGCTCTCACCCGGTCGGGGGACGCCGTGGCCGGGCGGTGGTCTTGCGGAGTTCTTGCGGTTGCCTGCGGCCGGGCGTGCGGTTGGCCGCCCAGAGTCGGCGCTGTCGGCGGGAGAGCCCCCGACTCGCACCGACCCGAGGAGCACCGTGAACGCCACCCGCACCACCGCCAGCAACGCCCGCCGGACGACCGCCGCCAAGGTCCTCGGCTCCGTCGGGGTCGTCGGCACCGCCGCGCTCGTGGCGGGCCTGGGCACCTTCGGTGGGTTCACCGACAGCACCGACACCGCCGAGGTCGCCGTCGAGTCCGGCGTCGTCTCGATCAACCTGACCGCCGGCGACGGCTCGGCCACCGTGCCGTTCAGCTTCGACGGCGTGGCGCCCGGCTCATCGGTCACCCGTCCGGTGAACCTGGTCAACGACGGGGACTCGGCGCTCGCCTCGGTGGGCCTGTCGACCGTCGCGACCGCCTCGAGCCTGCTGGACAGCGACGCCACGAACGGGCTGCAGATGTCCGTGCGCTCCTGCTCGGTGGCCTGGGCCAGCGACCTCTCCTGCGAGGGCACCGTGCGCACGCTGCTGGCCGCGGGGCCCGTCGTCCGCACCGCCGACCTGGCCGCCCCGGCCAGCCTGACCGCCGGTGCCACCGACCACCTGGCCGTCACCCTCGCGCTGCCGTCGACCGCCGGCGACGCCTTCAAGGGCGCGAGCAGCGAGCTCGCGCTCACCTTCACCGCCACCCAGCGGGCCGGCGCCGCCCGCTGACCACCCGCTGCTGCCCGGCCCCTGACCCGGCCGGGCGGCGGTACCGACCGTGGGGGGGGCGGGGGGCGGGGGGGGGGGGGGGGGGGGGGGGCGAGGGGGGGGGGGGGGGGGGGG
>NZ_JBJGZY010000045.1:0-30631 GCF_054050755.1 Modestobacter sp. SYSU DS0511 | reverse complement strand
CCCCGCCCCACCGACACACACCCCCCCCCCCCCCCCCCCCCCCCCCCCCCCCCCCCCCCCCCCCCCCCCCCCCCCCCCCCCCCCCCCCCCCCCCCCCCCCCCCCCCCCGCGGCCGGTGCGGGGTCACTGCACGGGCCGCCGCCTGGTGAGCAGCCAGCCCGCGACCAGCGCGACGACCACCCAGCCGCCCAGCGTCAGCAGCGAGGCCCCCTCGGCGTCGCCGCGACCGAACCGCAGCACCGCCTGCGCGGGGTCGACGGCGTCGGCGACCGGCATGCTCCAGGCCCGGATGACCTGCATCAGGCCGAGGATCGCCAGGTAGAGGCCGGTCAGCGCCGCGGGGGCGTTCGCCGTCGCCGCGCCCACACCGACGCCGACCAGCGCGAACGCCGTTCCCGCGCCCACCGCGGTCAGCGCCGCCTGGACGGCCCCGTCCCAGGAGACGGCGGGGTCGGCCAGCCCGGCCGCGACCAGCCACGACACCCCCATCGACACCGCCGCCAGGGCAGCGCCGAGCAGCGCCATCGCCACCGTCTTGGCCGCGAGCGCCCGGCTCCGCTGCGGCACCAGCAGGTAGGTGGGCTCCGCGGTCCGGTGCGTCCACTCCCCCGCGGTGCTCAACACCCCCATGGCCAGCAGCAGCAGGCCGGTCATGATGCCCACCACGGCGAACGGGCCGGTCACGTCGGGATAGGCGTCACCGGCCGCCTCCAGCAGGGCCATCCCCGCCGGCCCGGCGAGCACGGCGGCGAGGGCGAGCATCCGCCCCGAGCGGGTGGTCAGGGTCTTGCGCACCTCCAGGCCGACGAGCGTCGGCAGCGAGGCGCGGGTCGGGCGGACGTCCGGCCGCACCGGAACAGCAGTGTCGAGAGTCGTGGTCATGTCAGGGTCTCCTCAGCGCTCAGCGGGGGTGGGGGCAGCTCCGGCGTCGTCCGTGAGCTGGAAGAACAGGTCCTCGAGACCGCGCTGCACCGGGTGCAGGTCGATCAGCGCGACCCCGGCCTCGGCGGCGACGGCGCCGACGGTGGCCGGATCGGCCCCCGTCACGACCAGCACGCCGTCGTCCTGGCGTTCCACGTGGAACTCCCGGGCCTGCAGCGCGTCGGCCAGCCCGCGGGGGTCGACCGACCGCACCGCGGTGCCGCTGTCGCCCAGCAGCGAGCCGACCGGCCCGTCGGCGACGATCCGCCCGCCGCCGATGACCAGCAGGCGGTCGACGGTGTGCTCGACCTCGCCGAGCAGGTGCGAGGAGAGCAGCACCGTGCCGCCGCGCGCCGCATGGCCGCGCAGCAGTCCACGCAGCCAGCGGATGCCGTCCGGGTCCAGCCCGTTGGCCGGCTCGTCGAACACCAGCACCGGCGGAGCGGTGAGCAGCGCTGCCGCGATCCCGAGCCGCTGCCGCATGCCCAGGGAGTAGCCGCCCACCCGGCGCCGGGCGGCGTCGGCGAGCCCGACCAGCTCCAGCACCTCGTCGACCCGACGGGAGTCGACGCCGACGGCGGTGGCGTGCAGCCCGAGGTGCGCCCGGCCGGTGCGGCCGGGGTGCACGGCGGAGGCATCGAGCAGGGTGCCGACGACGGCGCCGGGGTTGGGCAGGTCGGCGTAGCGCCGGCCGTCGATCGTCGCCGCGCCCGCGGTGGCCGGGATCAGCCCGGTCATCATCCGCATCGTGGTGGTCTTCCCGGCGCCGTTCGGGCCGAGGAAGCCGGTCACCGTGCCGGGCTCGAGGGTGAAGGTGACGTCGTCCACGACGGTGCGTCCGCCGTAGCGCTTGGTCAGTCCGCCGACCGTGATCATGGGTGCCTCCGGAGATCGGTGTGTGTTCCCAATCTGCGGCGAACCCCCTGGTCAGCGCGTCGGCCGCAGGCAGCGACCTGGCTGGCCGGACGTCGCGTCCCGGTCATCCGAAAGAGGACGTCACCGCTCGCCGCGCGGGCGACCCGCCGGGCACCGGCCGGGACCTAGGCTCCGGCGCATGAGGCTCCGCGACCGCATCTGGCCGGGCCTCAGCGCGCGCGGGATCGCCCGGGAGGTGCTGCTCGCCGGGCTGGGCGTGGCGCTGACCGGGAGCGGCTTCGGCACCCTGGACCCGTCGACGATGGACCTGGCCGGCATCGCTGTCGCCACCGCGCTGATGGCCCTCACCCTGCTGCTCTTCCGCCGCACGCAGCCCGCGATCCCCTTCGCCGTCTGCGCCGTGTCGGCCGCGCTCGGCTTCTCCCCGACCGCACCGTGGCTGCTGGCCAGCTACGCCGTCGGCCGCTACAGCGGCTCCTGGTGGGTACGCGGGGGCGCCGGGCTCGGTGGCACCATCGCGATCGCGCTGGTCGCGGACCCGGTCACCCTCGGCGGCTGGACGATCGTCGCCGCTGCCACCGGGGCGATCATCGCCCTCCCCGCCGCGCTGGGGACCTGGCAGCGCACCCGGGAGCAGCTGCTGCGCGTGCTGCAGGAGCGGGCCGAGCGGGCCGAGGCCGAGCGGGAGCTGGCCGCCCGCGACGCCGTCCTGTCCGAGCGGACCAGGATCGCCCGGGAGATGCACGACGCCGCCGGGCACCGGGTGAGCCTGATGGTGCTGCAGGCCGGCGCGATCGAGCTCGCCGCGCGTGACGCCGAGCGGGTCGAGCAGCTGGCCGAGCAGGTGCAGACCGCCGGACGGCGGGCACTGGCCGAGCTGCGCCAGATGGTCGGCGTGCTCCGCGCCGGGGACGTCGACGACGATGCGCCGCTGGGCCCGCAGCCGGGGCTGGCGGACCTGCCCCGGCTGGTCGAGCAGGCGCGAGAGGCGGGGATGGAGGTGGCCCTCACCAGCCCGGCCGAACCCGGGGCCGAGGCCCTCGACCCCGCCGTGGGCCGGGCCGCCTACCGGATCGCGCAGGAGGCGCTGACCAACGCCGGCAAGCACGCCCCCGGCGCCCGGGTGCAGCTGACCGTCGAGCGTTCCCCCGAGCGGCTGCACCTGCGCGTGGTCAACAGCGCGCCGACCCGGCTCCCGCAGCCGGTGGACGGTGACGGGTACGGCCTGGTGGGGTTGGGTGAGCGGGTGCGCACCCTCGGCGGCCGGATCACGGCCGAACCCCGGCTGGACGGCGGCTTCGGCATCGACGCGGAGCTGCCGGCATGACCGACGTCCGGGTGCTGCTCGTGGACGACGAGGAGCTGGTGCGCTTCGGCCTGCGCACCGTGCTGGAGTCCTCCGGCGGGTTCGAGGTCGTCGGCGAGGCCGGCGACGGCGACGCGGCGGTGCGGGCGGCCCGGGAGCTGCGGCCGGACGTGGTGCTGATCGACGTCCGGATGCCGGTGCTGGACGGGCTCGCCGCCACCGAGCAGCTCCTGGCGCTGCCCCAGCCGCCGCAGGTCGCCGTCCTCACGATCTTCCACCAGGACGAGTACGTGTACGCCGCGCTCGCCGCCGGCGCGGCGGGCTTCCTGCTCAAGGACACCCCACCCCGGCAGATCGCGGCCGCGGTGCGCGCGGTCGCCGACGGGACGGCGACGCTCTCCCCCGCGGTCACCGCGACGCTCATCGACTCCTACGTGCACCGCCGCACGGCGCCGCGGCGAGCCGAGGCGCTGCGCCGGGTGGCGGCGCTGACCGACCGGGAGCGCGAGGTGCTGGCCCTGCTGAGCCGGGGCGACTCCAACGCCGAGGTCGCCGGGCGGCTGTTCGTCAGCGAGGCGACGGTGAAGACCTACGTCTCCCGGCTGCTCACCAAGCTGGACCTGGCCAACCGCACGCAGGCGGCGATCCTCGCCCACGAGGCCGGACTGCTGGAGGGCTGAGCGGCGGTGGTCAGCCGGTGCCCGGCCGGCGCCGCGCGCCGAGCACCACGAACACCGCGCCCACGATCAGGAACCCGGTGGCGGCGCCCCACTGGCCGGCGCGGTCGGGAACGCCCACGTTCCAGAGTGCGACCTCGGCGCCGATCAGCAGGAAGAGCAGTCCGGACACGGTCCGGTTGCGGTACCAGGCCCCCGTCGATGGGTTCTCCCGGACCGGGCCGCGCATCCCGGAGACGACGAGCAGTCCCCCGGCCGCGACCAGCAGCAGGGCGCCGGCCAGCCGGGCCGCCGTCAGCGCGCCCTCCGCGGCTCCCCAGGCGAGCAGCGCGACGCCCGCGACCGCGAGCCCCACGCCGGTCAGTAGGTGATCGGTGCGTCGGCTCATGCCGGTGAACGGGCTCCGCGCCATCGCGACTGCCCCTCTCTCGTGCAGCGGGACGAGACGAGCCATGTGAGCCTGCCAGCCGGTGACCGCCCCGCGGGGTCCCGACGCGCCCGGCTCACTCGCCGTCCTTGCCCACCAGGGTCCCGCCGGCGACCAGCCCGGCCTCGGGGTGGCGCAGCTCGAGGCCGGGCTCCCCGTGCGTCCCCGGGTCCCGGCGTACGGAGGGGATCAGCAGCGCCGCCAGCGCGCCGAGCACCAGCGCCCCGGCCAGCATCAGGAACCCGGCGGTGTAGCCGCTCTCGGCCGGCAGCCCGGTCGGCCCGGCGTGCGCGGTGACCACCGCGGCCATCACCGCGGCACCGATCGAGCCGCCCACGGTGCGGATGTTGGCGTTCATCCCGCTGGCGACGCCGGTCTGGTGCGGCGGCACGGCCGCCACCACCAGGTTCGACATCGCGGCGAACGCCAGCCCGAACCCGGCGCCGATCACGGTGGAGATCGCGTAGACCTCCCAGCGCTCGCCGTGCACCAGGGCGAAGAGGGCGTAGCCGGCGGCGGTCAGCAGCGTGCCGAGGACGAGCAGGTTCTTCGACCCGAAGCGCAGCGCCAGCCGGCCGGCGGCCAGGCCCAGGACGAACGAGGCCACCGTCTGCGGCAGGTTCATCAGCCCGGACTCGGTGATCGAGGCCCCGAACCCGTAGCCGGCGGTGGTCGGCGTCTGCAGGAACTGCGGCACGAAGGCGAACGCGGCGTACATCCCGAAGCCGACCAGCAGCGCCACCAGGTTGTTGGTCCACACCGCCCGGACCCGCATCATCCGCATGTCCACCAGCGGCTGGGCAGCGCGGTACTCGACGATCCCCCAGACGACGGCGAGCACGGCGGCGAGGGCCAACAGCCCCAGCACGCGGGGGGAGCCCCAGCCCCACGCCGGCGCCCGGCTGACCGGCAGCAGCAAGGCGACCAGCCAGCCGGAGAGCAGCAGCGCCGCGATCCAGTTGATCGATCCGCGCGTGCGCTCCCGCGACTCCGGGACGCCCACCTGCGCGGCGAGCGCGGCGCAGACCAGCGCGATCATCGGCAGCCAGAACAGCCAGGTGGTGTCCAGGGCGGCGACGATCGGGCCGGCCAGCACGAGACCGGCGCCCGCGCCGACGGCGAGCATCGCGGAGATCGTCCCGATCGCGCCCGGCACCCGCGGGGCGGGCAGCTCGTCCCGGATGATGCCGAAGGACAGCGGCAGCATGCCGCCGCCGATCCCCTGGACCACCCGCGCCACGATCATCACCGTCAGGTCCTCGGCCAGCGCGGCGAGCAGGCAGCCGACGGCCAGCGCCACCAGGGTGACGACGAGCATCCGCTTCTTGCCCGCCATGTCGCCCAGCCGCCCCATGATCGGCGTGCAGACCGACGCCGAGAGCAGGTAGGCGGTCATCACCCAGGTGACGTCGGCCTGGGTGGTGTCCAGCTCCCGCTGCAGCGCGGGCAGCACCGGGGTGACCAGCGACTGCAGCAGCGCGAAGGCGACCACACCGGTGGCCAGGACGGCGAAGGTCGCGGTGGGGTGGGCCCGGCGCGCGGGTGCGGCGTGCCTGGGGGTGCCCACCCTCCCAGCGAACCGCGGGCGGCACCGGAGGCGCGCCCCCGCTTCCGCCTGGAGGGTGGGTCCCGCGGTCAGCTCTGGCTGAGCTGCAGGGTCGGGTAGTCGGTGTAGCCCTCCGCGCCGGCGGCGTAGAACAGCGCGGCGTTCGGCTCGTTCTCCGGGTGCTCGCCCTGCCAGCGCTCGACCAGGTCGGGGTTGGCGATCGCGGCCCGGCCGACGGCGACGGCCTCGGCGTGCGCCGCCTCGATGAGGGCGACCGCCTCCGCGCGGGTGGTCACGGTGCCGAACCCGCTGTTGGCGACCAGCGGGCCACCGAAGCGGCGGCGCAGCTCCTGGACCAGGTCACCGGCCGGCTCGGCGTGCAGGATCGACAGGTAGGCCAGGCCCAGCGGCGCCAGCTGGTCGACCAGGGTGCCGTAGGTGGCCAGGACGTCGCCCCGGTCGGTCTCCAGCGCGTCCTGGATGTTGTGCTCGGGCGAGATGCGCAGCCCGACCTTGCCGGCGCCCACGGCCTCGGCGACCGCGGTGACCACCTCGACGACGAAGCGGGCGCGGTTCTCCGGCGTGCCGCCGTAGACGTCGTCGCGCTGGTTGGACGCCGGCGAGAGGAACTCGTGCAGCAGGTAGCCGTTGGCACCGTGCACCTCCACGCCGTCCAGACCGGCGTCGACCGCGCGCCGGGCGGCGGCGACGAAGTCGTCGCGGACCTGGGCGGCCTCCTCGGTGGTGAGGGCGTGCGGCACCGGGTAGGGCTGCTTGCCCTTCTCCGTGTGACCCGCGCCGTCGATGGCGATCGCGCTGGGCGCCTCGACCCGGCGCCCGCCGTTGACGTCGGGGTGGGTGACCCGGCCACCGTGCATCAGCTGCAGGACGATCCGGCCGCCCCGGGCGTGCACCGCCTCCGCGACGCGCGCCCAGCCGGCGGCCTGCTCGTCGGTGACGATGCCGGGCTGGCCGACGAACGCCTGCGACTCGAACCGGGGGTAGGTGCCCTCGGTGATGATCAGGCCGATCGAGGCGCGCTGGGCGTAGTGCTCGACCAGCAGGTCGTTCGGGACGCCGGAGGCGCCGGCGCGCATGCGGGTCAGCGGGGCCATCACGACGCGGTTGGCGAGCTCGAGATCGCCGAGCGTCACGGGGGAGAACAGGTCCATGTCGTGCACAAGGTGGTTGTGCGCGACGGCCATTCCGGTCCGGGACGGACTGCGGCGAGGCTCACTCCCCGTCAGCGGCGCCGCAGCTGCGCAGCCGCGCCGACGAACACCGCGTGCAGCCCGGCGAACAGCACCGGGTGGGCCTGCCCCTCAGCGGTGGAGAACACCTCGTCGGGGATCGCGAGGCTGACGACCGCGTGGTGCACCGCGACGAAGCCCACGGCGATGAGGAACGGCGCCCAGCTCTGGTACAGCGCGATGAGGGCCAGCAGGACGTAGAACCAGATGTGCAGGTCGGTGAGGCCGCCGCCCACGTGCAGCAGGACGTCGGCCCCGATCATCAGCCCGAGGCCGGTGACGCTGGCCCGCACCACCTGGCCGGTGAGCCCCCGCCCGAGTGCCAGGAGCAGCGCCATCACCGCGAGCTGACCCCACAACAGCCAGCCGCCCTCGTCGCGCAGCACCCCGAGGGCGGCCAGCGCCGGCAGGTGCAACGCCAGCACCAGGGAGATCACCCGGTGCCGGGAGGCGAAGCCCGCCTCGTCGAGCCGGACACCGCGCGGCAGGAACGGCACCCGTTCAGCCGTGGTGGGCACCACAGCGGCACGGGCGGACGACGTCGTCATGGCCGGAGCATCGGCAGTCGGTCGTGTGCAATTGAGTCGACCACCCCATGTGGGTCAGGGAGCCAGCACGGCCTGCCGCTCGGCGGCGCCGTTCAGCGCGGCGTAGCGACCGCCGCGGGCGATCAGCTCCTCGTGGGTGCCCTGCTCGACCACTCGGCCCTCCGCGAGCACCGCGATCAGGTCGGCGTCCCGCACGGTGGAGAGCCGGTGCGCGATGGTGATGGTCGTGCGGCCGTGGCTGACCTCGTCCAGCGCCGTCTGCACCGCGCGCTCGGTGGCGTTGTCCAGCGCGCTGGTCGCCTCGTCGAGCACCAGCACCCGCGGGTCGCGCAGCAGCGTACGGGCGATCGCCAGGCGCTGCTTCTCCCCGCCGGAGAACCGGTGCCCGCGGGCGCCGACCACGGTGTCGTAGCCGGCCGGCAGCGCGGCGATGACCTCGTGCACCTGGGCCCGCCGGGCGGCGTCGACCAGCTCGGCGTCGGTGGCGTCGGGCTTGGCGTGCCGCAGGTTCTCGGCGATCGTTCCGTGCAGCAGGTAGGTCTCCTGGGCGACGACGCCGACGGTGCGGGCCAGGTCGGCCAGCGTCACGTCCCGCACGTCGATGCCGTCGATGGTCACCCGGCCGCTGGTCGGGTCGTTGAGCCGCGCCACCAGCGAGGCCAGCGTGCTCTTGCCCGACCCGGTCTCCCCCACCAGCGCCAGCGTCGCGCCGGCCGGCACGGTCAGGTCGACGTCGGTCAGCGCGTCGCGGTGCCCGTCGGCGTAGCGGAAGCCGACGTGCTCGAACCGCACCTCGCCGCGGACGTCGCCCAGCGGCACCGGGTGCGCCGGGTCGTCGATGTCGACCGGCAGGTCCAGGTACTCGAACACCCGGCTGAACAGCGCCATCGAGGCGGTCAGCGAGACGCCGATGTCGAGCAGGCCCATCAGCGGGCGGAACAGCGCGCCCTGCAGCGTGGTGAAGGCGACCAGCGTGCCGATCGTCATCCCGCCGGACGTCGCGGGCAGGCCCGCGGCCAGGTAGATCAGCGCCGGGATGCCGGCGAAGACGATGCTCATCGTGGCCATCCGCCAGCGGCCGGCCAGCTGGGAACGGACCTCCAGGGCGACCAGGTCGTCGGAGGTGGCGGCGAACCGGGCCGACTGCTCGGGCCCGGCGCCGAGGGTCTTGCCCAGCAGCACGCCGCTGACGCTGAGCCCCTCCTCCACCTGGGAGTGCAGGTCGGCGAGGGAGCGCTGCCGCTGTGCGGTGATGGTGCGGCGCATCCGGGCGACCTTGCGGGTGAGCCAGACCGCCGGCGGCAGCACGATCAGCGACAGCAGCGACAGCCGCCAGCTCAGCGCGACCATCGCGATCACCGTGCCGATCACCGTGGTGGCGTTGGCGGCGAAGGACGTGGCGGTGGAGGTGACCACCGACTGCATGCCACCGATGTCGTTGGTCAGCCGCGACTGGACCTCGCCGCCCTTGGTGCGGGTGAAGAAGCCCAGCGACTGGCGCTGCAGGTGGGTGAAGACCGACGTCCGCAGGCCGTGCATGACGTGCTGGCCGACCGTGGTGGACAGCCAGGTCTGCAGCACGCCGAGGACGGCGGTCACCGCCGCGACGCCGATCATGCCGACGACCGCCCAGACCAGCAGTGGGACGTCCTGCGTGGGGATGGCCTCGTCGATGACCAGCCGGATGAGGAACGGCGTGGCCAGCGCGATGGCGGAGCTGGCCACGATGAGCACGACCACGGTGGCGAGCTGCGCGCGGTAGGGGCGGAACAGCCCGGCCACCCGGGACCACCGGACGGGCGAGCGCTCCAGCTGTGCGCGGTCGGCCGGGTCGGGCCGCCCGCCGGGGCGCCCGCCTCCCCGGCCGGGCTGGAAGGTGTCGTCGATGGCGACCACCCCTCTCTCGAAGATCGCTGAGGTTACCTCACGGTGCGGTAACCACGCATCGGCCGGTACTGTTCCGGGCATGCGCGACGGCGGGACGGCGACCCTGGGCGACCTGCTGATGCGGGTCGCGCGCACGCTGCGCCGCCGGTTCACCGCCACCCTGGCGCCCTGGGACCTGTCCCCGCACCAGGCCCGCGCGCTGCGCGTCGTCTGCTCACGGGACGGCGTCCGGCTCTCCGAGCTCGCCGGGGCACTGCGCATCGCCCCCCGCTCGGCGACGGAGGTCGCCGACGGCCTGGCCGAGCGCGGGCTGGTCGAGCGCACCGCCGACCCGCGCGACCGGCGCGCCGTGGTGCTGGTGGCCACCGACGCCGGCCGCACGGTGCAGCGCGAGGTCGACGAGGCGCGGGCCGCCGACTCCACCGAGCTGTTCGGCCGGCTGTCGGCCGAGGACCGGGCGACGCTGGAGCGGATCCTGCGCCAGCTCACCGACTGACCCGTCGCCCCCTGCTGCGCGGAGGTCTCGACCGATCGGTGCCCCGTGCGCCACGATCAGGCGATGACAGAGTCGTCAGCACTGGCAGGCTGGGCGTCCGAGGACTTCACCGACGCCGGCATCACCCACACCCTGTTCTCGCGCGGCTCCGGCCCCGGGGTCGTGCTGCTGCCGGAGGTCCCCGGCGTGACGCCCCCGGTGCTGGGACTGGCCGACCACCTGGTCGAGGCCGGCTTCACCGTCACCGTCGTCTCGCTGCTGGGTGAGCCCGGCCGCCCGCTCTCCCCCGCCTACGCTCTGGGGTCGACGGCGCGGGCCTGCCTCACCCGCGAGTTCCGCATGTTCGGCACGCGCACCGACCGACCGGTGGCCGGCTACGTCCGAGCCGTCGCCCGCCGGCTGCACGACCGCCTCGGCGGACCGGGCGTCGGCGTGGTCGGCGCCGGCTTCAGCGGCGGGTTCGCACTCGCGGCCGCCACCGAGCCGGTGGTGCTCGCACCGGTGGCCAGCCACCCGTCGCTGCCCCTCGGCGTCACGCCCGGACGGCGGGGCGACCTGGGGATGTCCGACGAGGAGCGGGACGCCGTCATCGAACGGGTGCACGGCGACGGGCTGCGCCTGCTGGGCCTCCGGTTCAGCGAGGACAAGATCTGCCCGCCCGACCGCTTCCGCACCCTGCGCGCCGCCTTCGGCGACGGCTGGCTGCCGATCGTGATCAGCTCCCGCGCCGGCAACCCCGCCGGCATCAGCAGAGCTGCGCACCGGGTGCTGACCCACCCCGAGGTCGAGGGACCCGGCCACCCCACCAACGACGTCCGGGCCGACGTGGTCGCGTTCCTCCGCGACCGGCTCACCGGCGCCGGCATCCCCGTGCACGCCGGTGGCGGCCTGCGCAACGCGCTGCTGGACCCACCGGGGCAGCCGCGCGCGGACGCCTGACCTACTCGGGCAGGTAGATGCAGAACGGGTGGCCGGCCGGGTCGAGGTGCACCCGGACGTGCTCCTGCGGCTGGAACGCGGCCGGAGTGGCGCCCAGCGACCGGGCGAACGCGCTGGCCGCGTCCAGGTCGTCGACGGCGATGTCCAGGTGCGCCTGCATCCGCGGGTCGCCGGGACCGGCGGGCCAGACCGGCGGCACGTGCTCGGGCTCCCGCTGGAAGGAGAGCGCCGGGCCACCCGGGCGCAGCGTCGCCCACTCCGGGTCGTCCTCGCCGATCGGCCAGCCCAGCAGCTCGCTGTAGAACCGCGCGAGCCCCTGCGGGTCGGGGGTGTCGAGCACGGTGGCGGTCAACGTCATCCGCGGGCGGTCAGCCATGTACCGACGCTAGCCAGCCGCACCGACGGAACGACAGCCGACGCCCGTCCGTCGCCTGCCGCGACGTCCACGGGGAGGGCCTTCCGGCAGCGTTATCTCACCGCTAAGGTTTCTCGGCATGAGCGGGCGCCGGGTACGCATCGGGATCGACACCGGGGGCACGTTCACCGACGTCGTCGCCGTCGACGAGGGGACGGGCGAGGTCGCCACCACCAAGACGCCGTCCACGCCGGCCGACCCGGCCGAGGGGTTCCTCGCCGGCGTGCAGAAGGTGCTCGGCCAGCTGGGCCTGGACGGCGCGGCGGTCACCGCGGTGAGCCACGGGACGACGGTCGCCACCAACCAGCTGCTCGAGGGCAAGCTCGACCGGATCGGGTTCATCACCACCGAGGGCTACGAGTCGGTGCTGGAGATCGCCCGGCAGTCGGTGCCCGACGGCTACGGCAACAGCTACTTCTGGGTCAAGCCGCCGCGGATCGTCCCGGCCGACCTGGTCCGCACGGTGCGCGGCCGGCTCGACGTCACCGGTGCCGAGGTGCGGCCCTTCGACCGGGACGACGCCGTCGCCGCCGCGCGCTTCTTCCGGGACGCCGGCATCACCACCATCGGCGTCTGCTTCCTGCACTCCTACGCGAACGACGCGCACGAGCAGGCGATGCTCGAGGCGCTCCACGTGGAACATCCCGACGCCGTCGTCTCGATCAGCTCGCAGGTGCTGCGGGAGTACCGCGAGTACGAGCGGTCGGTCACCACGCTGGTCGACGCCGCCGTGAAGCCCCGGGTCGGCGCCTACGTCACCAACATCCGCCGCCGGCTCGACGAGATCGCCCCCGGTGTGCCCTTCTACGTGATGAAGAGCAACGGCGGCGTGCTCAGCGCGTCCGAGGTGGTGCACCAGCCGATCACCACGATGCTCTCCGGCCCCGCCGCCGGCGCCCTGGGTGCCGCCCTGATCGCCGGCACCGCCGGCTTCGACCGGGTGCTCACCTGCGACGGCGGCGGCACCTCCACCGACGTCACCGTGGTGATCGACGGGGAGCCCACGCTGACCACCGAGGGCTCGGTGGGCGACTACCCGTCCAAGATCCCGATGATCGACGTCGTGACCGTCGGCGCCGGCGGCGGCTCGATCGCCTGGCTGTCGCCGGAGGGCACGCTCAAGGTGGGGCCGAAGTCGGCCGGCGCCGACCCGGGGCCGATCTGCTACGACAACGGCGGTGAGCAACCGACGGTCACCGACGCCCACGTCGTCCTCGGCCGCATCCCCCCGCACCTGCTGGGTGGGGAGATCCCGCTGTCGGTCGACGCCGCCCGTGCCGGGCTGGAGCGACTCGGCGGTGAGCTGGGCCTGTCGGTCGAACGCGCCGCCACCGGGATCCTGGAGATCTCGGCGTGGAACCAGGCCAACGCGCTGCGCCAGGTCACCGTCGCCCGCGGCCTCGACGTCCGCGACTTCACCCTCACCACCTTCGGCGGCTCCGGCTCGCTGCTGGCCTGCCGGCTGATGGACGTCCTCGGTCTGCCGCGCACCCTGGTGCCGCCGAACCCGGGCAACGTCAGCGCCTTCGGGCTGCTGACCGTCGACGTCCGCAACGACTACGTGCAGACGATGGTCGCCCGGCACGCCGACGTCGCCCCCGCCACGCTGGCCACCGCCTTCGCCGACCTCGAGGCCCAGGCCGGGGTCGCCCTGGACGGCGAGGGCTTCCCGCGCAACGAGCAGCGCATGCAGCGCACCGCCGACCTGCGCTACGTCGGCCAGGCGTTCGAGGTGCGCGTGCCGGTCGGTGACGGCGAGCTCGACGCGGCGGCGATCGAGGCGGTGGCCACCGCCTTCCACGCCGCCCACCGTCAGCTGTACGGCTACGACTTCGCCGACGACCCGCGCCAGGCCGTGGAGTGGGTGAACCTGCGGGTCAGCGGCGTCGGCCCGATCCGCCGTCCGGAGATCGTCGAGCCGGCGCCGACCGGCCGGGACTCGCGCCGGGGCACCCGGCGGGTGTTCTTCGACGAGTGGGTCGAGGCACCGCTGCACTGGCGGCCGGACCTCTCCCCCGGCGACGTCGTGGCCGGGCCCGCGGTGATCGAGGAGTTCGGCTCCACCGTCCCGGTGCACCCCGGGTTCCTCGCCACCGTCGACCGCTTCGGGAACCTGCTGCTCACCAAGGAGGACGCGCAATGAGCCGCCAGAATGGCCATTTCGGCGGCTCGGACGCCGCCGACCCGGTGCTGGTCGAGATCGTCGCCGGCACGCTGGCGGCGATCGAGAAGGAGGTCGAGACCTCCATCGGCAGGACGTCGAGATCCCCCATGATCAGGGATGCGCACGACTTCCGGGCCGGCATCCACGACCGCCAGCTGCGCAAGCTCACCGGCCGGTCGTACTCGGCGCTGGTGCACCCGGTGGTCCGCGACCACCCGATCGACACCATGAACCCCGGCGACGTGTTCTTCCACAACGACGTCTACCTCTCCGAGGGCGGGATCGGCCACCTGCCCGACCTGTGCGTCACGGTGCCGGTGTTCGCGGCGGCGGCCGACGGCACCCCCGAGGTGGTCGCGTTCATCCAGGCGTTCGGCCACCACGACGACATCGGCGGCGCGGTGCCGGGCTCGATGCCGTCGGCGGCGACCAGCGTGTTCGAGGAGGGACTGATGGTCCCCCCGATCAAGCTGTGGGACCGCGGCGTCCGCAACGACGCGGCGCTGACGATCATGACCCGCAACTCGCGGATGCCCGACTCGCTCGCCGCCGACCTCGATGCCGAGTGCTCCGCCTGTCTGGCCGGCGCGCGCCGGCTGGGCGAGCTCTTCGACCGGTACGGCGTCGCCGCGGTCGAGGCCTGCTTCGAGGCGATCCTGTCCAGCTCCACCGAGGTCTACCGCCGCGAGATCCTGTCCCAGATCCCCGACGGCTCCTACGTCTGGGAGGACTACGCCGAGCACGACGGCGTCGAGGAGCCGCAGCTGCACCGGCAGCGGATCACGCTGACCATGGACTCCAGCAAGGACGTCCCGCTGGTCATCGACTTCACCGGCACCGGGCCGCAGGCCAAGGGGCCGATCAACCACTGCGGCGACTACGCCGACGGCAACTTCCTGAAGAAGTGGCTCGCCCCGATCCTGCGCAACCTCGCGGAGAGCCCGGAGCGGATGGCCGAGCTCGACGTCAACGAGGGCGTCGTGCCGCTGATCGAGATGCGCTTCCCGGAGAAGGGCACGCTGCTCACCCCGATCTTCCCGGCGCCCACCAACGCCCGGACGTTCGTCATCCTGCGGCTGCTCGGCGTGCTCGCCGGGGTGCTGGCCAAGGCCACCGGCGGCCGGATGCCCGCCGACCAGGAGACGATCCGGTACACCGGCGTCTACGGCACCGACGCCAACGGCGAGCCGTACCTGATGCGCGAGGTGCTCGGCGGCGGCTCGGGCGGGCGGTACTACGCCGACGGCGAGGACACCATCCACGTCGTCCCGGACTCCCGGAACCTGCCCACCGAGTTCACCGAGTCGCGCTTCCCGCTGCGGGTCGAGCGGCTGGCCCTGGCGAAGGACTCCGGTGGCCCGGGCCGCTACCGCGGTGGCTGCGGCTACGAGAAGGACATCCGGGTGCTGCGCGACGCGCACTTCATGTCCATCGCCGACCGCTCGATCCTGTCCTGCTGGGGCGTCAACGGCGGCAAGGCCGGGCGACCGTTCTCCATCACCGTCGACCCGGGGGGTCCCGACGAGCACGAGGTCGACGCGCTCGCCGACGCCGAGCCGCTGAAGGCCGGCACCGTCGTGCGGGTGCGGACGACGGGCGGTGGCGGCTGGGGCGACCCGCTGGACCGGCCGGTCGAGGAGGTGCTGCGCGACATCGCGTGGCGGAAGGTCAGCGTCGACGGCGCCCGCGAGGACTACGGCGTCGTCGTCCGGGAGGACGGCACCGCGGACGACGCGGCGACCGAGGCGCTGCGGGCCGAGCTGCGGGCCGGGCGCCCGGAGGTCGAGCCCTTCTTCGACCGCGGCCCGGGTTACGCGCTGCTCTCCGGCGGTGCGGCCTTCAACGAGTTCGACCTGCTCTGACGTCGTCGCCCCGGCACGGTCGTGCTCTGCCACGGGTGGTGGGCAGAGCACGACGTCGGGCGGACTCGTTCCTCAGGCGCCCAGGTCGGTGTCGCCGGCCGGGGGCTTGGCGCTCTCACCGTCCTGGCCCGCGTCCCCGCGGTTGACCGGATCGGCCGTGCTGCGCGGGTCGTCGCCGCTGTCCGCCACCGACTCGGGCACGAGCGGGGTCTCGTGGAGGACGTTCTCGCGCGCCTGGTCCCGGTCGGTGCCGGGGACGCCGTCGTCTGGTGTCTGGCTCATGGTGACCTCCTGTCGGGGCCCCGCCCCTACCCGGCGGCGCTGCGCCGAACCCGCCACCAGCGCCGGCGGACCGCCGTGACCGGCTGGGGCTCGGGAACGGCCGGCTGCTCCGGTCGCGCCGCGCGCCAGCGGGCCAGCTCCACCTCGACGTCGGCCATCCCGACCGGCACCCACACGCCCTCGACCGGGCGGCGGTAGTACTGGTCGACCCGGGCGTTGTGCGCCTCGACGACGGCGCGCGCCGCCGCCTCCGAGGTCTGGCGGGCCACCAGGGCGGGCAGCCGCTCCCGCTCCTTGCGCAGCGTGAACCCGGTCGGCAGCATCCCGGCGACCAGCGTCCCGGCGTCGCCGTCCTCCCGGCGGGCCCAGGCCAGCGCCCAGTCGTAGGCGGTCTCCTCGCGGTCGCGGCGGGGCAGCGGCTTGCCGGCCGGGCCGAGGTCGTCGAAGGCGCCGTCGGCCCGCGCGCGGTCGATCTGCCGCTCCACCCAGGTGTCGAAGGACATCCCCTCGGGCTTCCGCTCGGTCACTCCGCTCCCTCCGCTCCCGCTCCTCCTCGACGATACGAGCCGTCACGGGCATGAAGCGGCGGGTGGCCGGGCACAGCCGGGACATGGACGAGACCGCTCCCGGCACCGCCGCCCCGAGCCCTGACAACCCCCGCGTCGCCGAGCTGACCGGCGAGGGCGTGCAGGTCACCACCGCCCAGCCGGACGAGTCGACGGCACAGATCCGGGTCGCCGGCGAGCTCACCGAGGAGAGCCGTCGACCCCTGGTGCGCGCGATGACCGACCTGATGCTCAACTCGCCGTCGCTCAACCGCGTCGAGCTGGAGCTCTGCGACGTCACCTTCATGAACTCCGCCGGCATGTCGATCCTGGTCCAGCTGGAGCGGCTGGCCGAGCCCCGCGGCATCGAGATGCCCCTGGTGGTCGACTCGGGCACCGTGGCCCGGCCGCTGCAGGTGTCCGGCCTCTGGCGCCGGTTCACGATCATCGACCGCCGCGAGGGTTCCCCGCCGACGGTCCACGAGGGCATGCCGCCCGGCACCGACCACCGCTGACCAGCGGCCCCGTCCAGGGGCTCGCGCCGAGCGTGAGGGGACGGAGGCCCTCGTCAACTGGCGTCGGGCGTCACTCCCGGTACGCGGCCCAGTGAGACCAGCCAGCGGCGCAGCAGCCCGGCCAGCTGGTCGATCTCCTCGGCCGTCAGCCCGGCCAGCATGCCCCGCTCGGTCTCCAGGTGGTCGGGCAGGGCGCCGTCCAGCGCCGTCCGGCCGGCCTCGGTGAGCGTGACGACGACGGCGCGCCCGTCGGCCTCGCTGCGCCCGCGGGTGATCAGGCCCTTCTCCTCCAGCCGGTCCAGCCGCTGGGTGATCGCCCCGGAGGTGACCAGTGCGGTGCGCATGAGCGCGGTCGGGGTGAGCTGGTAGGGCGCCCCGGCCCGGCGCAGGGCGGCCAGCACGTCGAAGGACGGCGCGTCCAGGCCGTGCCGGGCGAACGTGGCCCGCTGGGCGAGGAACACCTCCCGCTGCAGCTGGGTCACCCGGCCGATGACGCCCATCGGCGAGCAGTCCAGGTCGGGCCGCTCGCGGGCCCACTGGGCGAGGATCACGTCCATCGCGTCGCCGTCGGGGACGTCGGGCACGCGCAGGTCCGGCGTGGCCCGCTCCGGCGCGGTCACGTCGGCTCGTCCGGGAGGACCTCGACCGGCAGGTCGAGGTCGGCGAGGTGCTCGGCGTAGCTGCGCGGCGGGCGACCCAGCAGGTCGGTGAGCACCCGCGGGCTGCCGGTGAACCCGTGCGCCCGGTAGTGGTCGAACATGGTGCGCCGGCAGCGGGCGGCGTAGGCGGTGGGCACCTCCCCGCCGGGGACGACGTCCTCGGCGACGATCTCCCGGCCCACCCGGGCGCTGACGAGTTCGGCGATCCGGGGGGCGGTGAGCGGCTCGGGCCCCGCCGCCTCGAAGGTGCCGCCGTCGAGGCCGTCCTCGGTGAGCAGCACGGCGGCGGCCTCGGCGACGTCGCGCACGTCGACCAGCGACTGCGCCGTCCGCACGCCCCACAGGCTGCGCAGCTCGCCGCGGGCGACCACCTCAGGCAGCTCGTCGTCGAGGTTGTCGGCGTAGGCGCAGGGCTGCAGCACCCGCCAGGAGGCCAGGCCGCTGGCGTCCAGTGCCTCCTCGGCGAGGTCCTTGGCGGCGTGGTGCGGCATCACCCGCAGCTGGGGGCGGAGGACCGAGTGGTAGACGAGCCGGGGCAGGCCCGCGCGGCGCGCCTCGCGGAACAGCGCGGGCGCCCCCTCGGCCTCGTCCGGGTCGAAGTTCGGCCAGATCAGATACATGGCGTCGGCGCCGGCGAACACCTTCGACCAGGGCAGCGGCTGGGTCAGCTCGGCCCGCACCACCTCGGCGCCCAGGTCGGTCAGCTCCGGGCGGGGCCCCGGGCGGGACACCACGGCGCACACCGCCTCGCCCCGCTCCCGGAGAGCACGGACCACCGCGGTCCCGGTCCGTCCGCCGGCGGCGGTCACCACGATCACACCGACACCTTAGGTCTGAGAGACCGTCCCGTCCGGTCCACCACGACCCCGAACCCCACGGAGGGTGGGTTCAGCGGGTGGGCGCGCTCAGCCGCACCGTGAGCCCGTGCGGTCCGCCGATCAGGTCGACGTGCTCCCACAGCTTGCGGGCCAGCCACAACCCCATGCCGCCCTGGGAGAGGTCGTCGCCGTGGGCGGGCACGAACCCGGCCAGCGGGTCGGCGTAGCCCGTGCCGCGGTCGGCGATGGTGCAGACCACCCAGCCGGGGTCGGCCCACACCCGGGCGGACACCGGCGGCGTGCCGTGCCGGAAGGCGTTCGCGGCGATCTCGCTGACCGCCAGGTGCATGTCCTCGCAGCGGTTCCGGTCGGGGACGTACCGGGCCAGCACCTCGGCCAGCTGGTGCCGCAGCCCGGCCAGCGTCGGGGCGCCGTCGACGGCGAAGACCGGGGGCCCGGCCTCCATCGGCTCGCGGGGCAGCGGGAGCTCGGCCAGGTAGCTGGTCGGCGGCCGGTAGTCGGGGTTGGCGGTCGGGACGCCGTCGACCAGCAGGAACGGGTGGGTGGCCCGGGCGCTGTCGACCGCCGCGGCCGGCAGCACCCGCTCGTCGTAGGGGCACAGGGCCGACATCGGGGTGCCGGCCAGCAGCTCGTTGACCGCCGACTCGTAGCGCTGGGCCTCCCGCCAGTCGCGCGGGGCGGAGCCGAACTCGGGGTGACCGAACACGCGCAGCCGGCCGGAGCCGGCACCGGCGGCGCGGTCGAGCAGGCGACGGGTGGTGGTGATCGCATCGGGCCCACGCGAGCCGCGCAGGGAGACCCGCGGCTCGCGGACCACGGCCGCACCGGCGCCGCCCAGCTCGTCGACGAGCAGCTGGGCGGTCTCGTCCGCGCAGGTCAGCACGACCAGGTCACCGGCGACGAGCCCGGCCTCCAGCCACGGCAGGGCAGTGGCGAGCAGGTCCTCCTCCGACCGCAGCACCACAGCCATGTGCCCCACCCGCCCGGAGCGGCCCCTCGCGGGTGCACCGCTGCCCGGACCCCCGCGGTCCACCTGCGCACGCTGCGGGGCGCGCACGGGGTGACCGCCGATCGTGGTCATCACACCTCTCCGGACGAGCAGGGACCTCGGGCACAGAACTGGTGGCATTCTCAAGCACCCACCCCAGTTCTCGGCAACCGCCCCCGGCGACCGGAGCCCCACGATCGGGTGACCCGTCCCTCACCTGCGCTGGAGCGAGACCGGTCACGGAGCGTGCGGCCACCACCCGGCGTGTCTCGCCCGGGGACGTCCCGCCCGGGGACGTCCCGCCGGGGCTCAGCTCCGGAAGCCGTCGATCGACCGCATCAGCTCCCGAGACATCCGGACCAGGTCCTCCGTGGCCAGCTGCATCCCGCCGACGCCGGCCGAGGTCTCCTGGGCGCCCCGTGCGACGTCGCCGACGGTGGCCGCGATGGACCGGCCGCCCTGGGCGGCGTCCCCGATCGCCCGGGTCATCTCGTTCGTCGTCGCGGTCTGCTCCTCCACCGCGCTGGCGATGGTCGTCTGGTAGTCGTTGATCGCGGCGATGACCTCGCCGATGCGGCCGATCGCGGTCACCGCGCCCGAGGTGTCGCCCTGGATGGCCTCCACCCGGCGGGCGATGTCCTCGGTCGCCTTCGCCGTCTCCTGGGCCAGCTCCTTGACCTCGTTGGCCACCACCGCGAAGCCCTTGCCGGCCTCACCGGCCCGGGCCGCCTCGATGGTGGCGTTGAGCGCCAGCAGGTTCGTCTGCTCCGCGATCGAGGTGATGACCTTGACGACGTCGCCGATCTCCTTGGAGCTGTCGCCGAGCTTGGTCACCGTGCCGTTGGCGCTCTCCGCCGCCTGCACCGCCTCGCCGGCCACCCGGGCGGCCTCGGCGGCGTTGTGCGCGATCTCCCGGATCGAGGCGCCCATCTCCTCGGCTCCGGCCGCGACGGCGTCGATCGCCGTGCTGACCTCCCTGGCGGCGACCGTGACGCTCTCGGCCTGGCCGGTCGACCGGGTGGCGGCGCCGGCGATGCCCTCGCCGGTCTCCGAGAGCGTGCGGGCGGAGTCCTCCAGGCGCTTCGAGGCGCTGCCCACCTCGGTGACCACCTCGGCGACCCGGCCCAGGGTGGTGTTGAGCGCCTCGGAGAGCTGGTCGAGCTCGTTGCGCCCGTCACCGCAGTCGAGCCGCCGCGCCAGGTCGCCGGTGGCCAGCACGTCGGTCATCCGGCGCAGCGGGCTGGTGATGCTGCGCGAGATCAGCAGGGACAGCAGCGCGATGACCAGCAGGACCGGAGCGGCCCACATGGCCATGTGCAGCAGCTCGCCGCGGAAGGCACCGTTGAGGTCGGCGACGTAGATGCCCGACCCGACGATCCAGCCCCAGCGCTCGTAGCCTGCCACGTAGGAGATCTTCGGCTGCGGGTTCTCCTCGCCCGGCTTGGGCCACAGGTACTCGACGAACCCGCTGCCGTCCCGCTCGACGACGTCGGCCATCTCGACGAACAGCTTCTTGCCGGTGGGGTCCTCGGAGGCGGAGAGGTCGGTGCCGTCCAGCTCCGGCTTGATCGGGTGCATGACCATCGCCGGCGCGCCGTCCTGGACCCAGAAGTACTCCTGGCCGGAGTAGCGGAGCCCGCGGACCGTGTCAACGGCCGCCTGCTGGGCGGCGGCGGTGGTCATCGCGCCCGACGCCTCCTGCTCCCCGAAGTGGGCGAGCACGCCGAGCACCGACTCCACGGCGGCCTGCGCCTTGTTGCGCTGCTCGTCCTCGATCGTCGTCCGCACCTGCAGCGCGCCGATCACCGCGATGGTGGCCATGCCGACCACCGTCACCACGACCAGCGCCCACAGCCGTGTGCTGACCCGCACCGCACGCAGGCGTGCACCCATGTCCTGCTCCCGTCCTCCGGCGCACCCGTGCGCTCGCTGCGGCCGACCCGGTGGACCCGCCTCGCCGACGATCTCGGCCGGCACCGGACGGAATCAAGCCGAGCTGTGATCTCCGTCTCTGCGGCAGCGACCCGGTCGTGCGCTGCGGGATCGCGGGTCAGCGACCCGCCGTCGTTCCGGCACGACAGCGGACCCGGGCCCGGCTTGCGGTGCACCCCGACCCGGCTGGGAGCATGGCCGGGTGAGCGACCAGCGCGAGACGCTGACCTACGAGGACTTCGGCCGGGCGGCGCGTGAGCTCGCGCAGCAGATCGCCGACGACGGCTTCGAGCCCGACATCATCCTGTCGATCGCCCGCGGCGGCCTCTTCCTCGGCGGCGCGCTGGGCTACGCGCTGGACGTGAAGAACCTCTTCGTGATGAACGTGGAGTTCTACACCGGCGTCGACGAGCGGCTGGAGCTGCCGGTGGTGCTCCCGCCGACCCTCGACGTCGTCGACCTGACCGGCGCCCGGGTGCTGATCGCCGACGACGTCGCCGACACCGGCAAGACCCTCGAGCTGGTCCAGGAGTTCTGCGCCGGGCACGTCTCGGCCGTCCGGACGGCGGTCGTGTACGAGAAGCCGCGGTCGCTGGTGACCTGCGACTACGTCTGGAAGCGCACCGACGCCTGGATCGACTTCCCCTGGTCGACCCTGCCGCCCGTGGTGAGCCGCGGCGGGGCCGGGCACTAGCGGCGGGTGCTGGCCGTCACGGTGAACGTGGGGTCGCGGGTCACCTGACGGGTGGGGCCGACGAGCCGCTGCAGGGCCGGGCGGTACGGCAGGTGCGAGTTGTACACGCACCACAGCTCCCCGCCGGGGCGCAGCACCCGGGCGGCGTCGGCGAACAGCCGTTCGGCGGCGGTCTCGGCGACCGTCGTGCCCAGGTGGAACGGCGGGTTGCACACCACCAGGTCCACGCTCGCGTCGGGCAGGCTCCCGGCGGCGTCGTCCCGGCGGACGTCGACGCGGTCGGCGAGCTCGTTGGCGGCCGCCGTGGCCGTGGCCGACGCGCAGGCGGCGGCCGACTGGTCCGACGCGAGCACCGTCAGCCCCGGCCGGGACCGGGCCAGCTGCGCGGCCAGCACGCCGGTTCCGCAGCCCAGGTCCAGCGCCGACCGTGCCTCCGGGACGGCGTCGGGCAGCACCCGCACGAGGGCGCGGGTGCCGCGGTCGACCTTGGCGCCGGCGAAGGCGGCGCCGTGCGCGCACACGGTGAGGGCCAGCTCGTCGTCCTCCCGGCACCGCGGGAAGGTGTGCTCGACCGGCTGCGGGCCCCGGGCCACCAACACCCGCGACTTCTGCCGCGCGAGGGTCGCGGACACCTCGGTGAAGGCCAGCCCCAGGACGTCGTTCATCGCGTGGGTCATGTGCTTGACCCGGGCGCCGACGTAGAGCGTGACGCCCGGGTCGGCGTCCGCGGCGACCACCTCGACGAGCTCCCGCAGCGCGTGCAGGCTCTTCGGCGCCCGGGCCAGCACCACCCGCGCGCCGCGTACCAGCTCGGGGCCGAGCGGCAGCGCCTCGTAGGAGCCGGTCAGCCCGACCCGCTCGGCGTTGCGCGCCAGGGCGAGCTCGCCGACCAGCGCGTCCTGGTGCACCCGCGGGCCGCGCACCTCGTGGAGAGCGACGGCGCCGAGGGTCAGCGCGCCGTACGCGTCGTCGATGATCGCGACGGCCTCGGGGTGCCGGCGGAGATCGGCCGCGGCCTCGTCGAGCAGCAGCCGGTCGGTGGCGTCGACGGCGACCAGGTCGGGGGCGTCCACGTCGGGGTCCCGGCGCAGCTGGGCGAGGAGTTCGGCCGGGTCCATGCCGCCCACTCTGCCGGGCCCGCCCGGTGCCGCCGGCACCGCCCCGTAAGCCCGATCGGGTGATCTAGTTCCGGAAAGGGGCCGGAGGTGCCGATGTGCGTTCTGCCGCGCGTGGACCCACGGGCGGCGACCGCACCCCCGGAGATCCTCATGCCCCTGCTCGGTGCCCAGTGGTTCGCCGACCGCCCCGTACGGATCAAGGTCCTCGCGTCCACGGCCGCCGCCGGCGTCGTGGCCGCCGTGATCGGCGGCCTCGGCCTGACCGCGCTCGCCGACTCAGCGGCGACCAGCGAGGCGATCTACGTCGACAACGTCCTCAGCATCGAGGAGATCGGCCTGATGATCGACGACGTCGAGCAGATCCGGCTGGCGATCGGCGCCGCGACCGCCGTGGACACGCACGCCCCGCCGCTGTCGGAGGTCCACACGCTGGTCGCCGACTACCAGCGGCAGGTGAGCGCCTACGCCGCGAACCACCAGACCGGGCTGAAGCACGACCTGGTGGTCGAGGCGACCGACGACCTCGCGCAGATCGACACCCTGACCAGCACCGTCCTGATGCCCGCCGCCGCGGCGGGTGTGACCACCTCGGTACCCCCGGGCGCCGAGCAGGTCGAGCCGCTGCTGACCGAGGTGATCGAGGACCTGGCCGAGCTGCGCGCCATCGACACCCGGGAGGCGGCGGCCGCGGCGGCCAACGCCCGAGCGTCCTACGAGCACCACCGCACCGTCGCCCTGGTCGTTCTCGGCGTGGGGCTGGCGGTCGCTGTGGGCATCGGCCTGCTGGTTGCCTCGGTGATCACCCGCGGCATCCGGGCGGTGCAGCACGTGGCCGAGGGGCTGGCCGCAGGGGACCTGACCCGCACCACCGGGCTGACCAGCAAGGACGAGCTGGGCCGGATGAGCGCGTCGCTGGACGAGGCCACCGGGTCGATGCGCGCGGTCATGGGCGAGGTGGTCGGGTCCGCGGACGCGGTGGCAGCCGCGGCGGAGGAGCTGTCGGCGTCCACCACCCAGATCGCCGCCGCCGCGGAGGAGGCGAGCACCCAGTCGCAGGTGGTGACCACCACCGCCGACTCGGTCTCCCGGCACGTCAGCACCGTCGCCGCGGGGGCCGAGGAGATGGGCACCTCCATCCGCGAGATCGCCACCAGCGCGACCGACGCGGCGCGGGTGGCCACCGACGCCGTCCGCCGGGCCGAGGCCGCCAACGCGGCGGTGCTCGCGCTGGGTGAGTCCAGCCGGGAGGTAGGGAACGTCGTGAAGATCATCACCGCCATCGCGGAGCAGACGAACCTGCTGGCGCTGAACGCCACCATCGAGGCCGCCCGCGCCGGGGAGTCCGGCAAGGGCTTCGCCGTGGTGGCCAACGAGGTGAAGGAGCTCGCCCAGCAGACCGCGACGGCGACCGAGGAGGTCGCCCGGCGGATCGAGGCGATCCAGACCGACGCATCCGGCGCTGTCGACGCCATCGGCGAGATCGGCAGCGTGGTGGGTCAAATCAGCGACCACCAGACGGTGATCGCCAGCGCGGTGGAGGAGCAGACCGCCACCACCAACGAGATGGCCCGGTCGGTCACCGAGGCAGCCGGCGGGGCCGGGGAGATCGCCGCGAACATCGTCGGCGTCTCCCAGGCGGCGGACTCGACCACGCAGGCGCTGACCCAGACGACGACGGCGGTGGCCGAACTGTCCCGGATGGCCACCGGCCTGCGTGGCACGGTCGGCCGGTTCACCTACTGACGAGGGCGGGCTCCCGCGCGCGGGAGCCCGCCCTCTCGGCCCCCGTCGCAGGGGCCCGCGCCCAGCTCGCGAGGCGTGGGGACGGGTGTCCTCCCTCAGACGCCGGGCAGGCCCACCGGGCAGCTCACGCCGGTGGAGTTCACCGGGCAGTAGCCGTTCGGCACCTTGTACAGGTACTGCTGGTGGTAGGCCTCGGCGTAGAAGAACTCGCCCAGCGGCGCGATCTCGGTGGTGATCTCGCCGTAGCCGGCGGCGGTGAGCCGCTCCTGGAAGACGTCGCGGCTGACCTTGGCGGCCGCCTCCTGCTCCGGGCCCTGGGTGTAGATCGCCGAGCGGTACTGGGTGCCGATGTCGTTGCCCTGCCGCATGCCCTGGGTGGGGTCGTGCTCCTCCCAGAACTCCTTCAGCAGGCGGTCGTAGGAGATGACCGCCGAGTCGAAGACGACCAGGACGACCTCGGTGTGCCCGGTGCGCGCCGAGCAGACCTCGTCGTAGGTCGGGTTCGGGGTGTACCCGCCGGCGTAGCCCGCGGCGGTGGAGTAGACGCCGGGGGTCTCCCAGAACACCTTCTCGACACCCCAGAAGCAGCCCGCACCGAAGACGGCGGTCTGCATGCCCTCGGGGAAGGGCGGCTGGATGCGGTTGCCGTTGACCGCGTGCACCTCGGGGATGCCGGGGAGCGGCTCAGAACGGCCGGTCAGGGCGTCCTCCGCGGTGACCGGCTGGGTCTTGGCGCGGGAGAAGAACATGATCGTATGGTAGGTGCGTCGTGCACCCCGGACCTGCCTCGTGCGACCAAGCACACAGGCGCACCCTCGGGACATGCCGATCTGAGCATGCCGGGGTCGACCGCGTGGGCCGGCTTCTTCCGGCTCGCCGGCTTCCGGCGGTGGTGGACGGGGTCGTGTCCGCGGCGAAGGCTCCGGCTGGCGCCCGGCGCCGTCAGAGGTGCAGCCGCACCGACGTCGCCCCCGTGGCCAGCACGGCCGTGGACTCGTCCCCGGCGACCTGCACGCGCCACGCCCCCGGCGCGTGCGCCGCGGTGACGGTCACGACGTCGCCGGTGCGCTCGACCGTGAAGACGGCGTCCGCGCCGGCGACGCCGTCCCCGGGGACGACGACCTGCGAGCGGTGCCCGTCGCGCAGGCGGTACAGGCGCAGCACGACCCCATCGGCCCAGTCGTAGTCCGGCCGGTCACTGCGGGCGCCGACCGGGAGCACGGTGTCCGGGCGCACCAGCAGCGGCAGGCTCAGCGCGTCGTGCTGCTCGGTGACCCAGCGGGGGCCGGTGAGCACTGCCCCGGTCAGCAGCGACGTCCAGTCCCCTTCCGGCACGTAGAACCGGACCCGGCCGTCGGCGGCGAACACCGGCGCCACCAGCAGCGACTCGCCCAGGTGGTACTGCCGGTCGAGGAAGGCCGCCGTCGGGTCGTCGGGGTGCTCCAGCAGCATGGCGCGGGCCATGGGCAGCCCGTCCTCGCTGGCCTGCCGGGCCGTCGCGCCCAGGTAGGGCATCAGCGACATCTTCAGCCGGGTGAACGTGCGCAGCACGTCGACCGCCTCCGCGTCGAAGGCCCACGGCACCCGGTAGGAGCTCGACCCGTGCAGGCGGCTGTGCGAGGACAGCAGGCCGAAGGCGACCCAGCGTTTGAAGACCTCGGGGTCGGGAGTGCCCTCGAAGCCGCCGATGTCATGGCTCCAGTAACCGAAGCCGGAGAGCCCGAGGCTCAGCCCACCGCGCAGGGTCTCGGCCATGGCCTCGAAGGTCGAGAAGCAGTCGCCGCCCCAGTGCACCGGGAACTGCTGCCCGCCGGCGGTCGCCGCGCGCGCGAAGACGACCGCCTCACCCTCGCCCCGCTCCTCCCGCAGCAGCTCGAAGACGGCGGCGTTGTAGGCCTGCGCGTAGTAGTTGTGCATCCGCTGCGGGTCCGAGCCGTCGTGCCAGACGACGTCGGTGGGGACCCGCTCGCCGAAGTCGGTCTTGAAGGCGTCCACGCCCATGTCCAGCAGGCCACGGAGCTTGCCCTGGTACCAGGCGACGGCGCCGGGGTTGGTGAAGTCGACCAGCCCCATGCCGGCCTGCCACATGTCCCACTGCCACACGCTGCCGTCGGCACGCCGCACCAGGAAGCCCTGCTGGGCTCCCTCGGCGAACAGCGGGGAGGCCTGGGCGATGTAGGGGTTGATCCAGAGGCAGACCCGCAGGCCGCGTGCCTTGAGCCGGGCCAGCATCGCCTCGGGCTCGGGGAAGACCTCCGGGTCCCACTCGAAGTCGCACCAGCGGAACTCGCGCATCCAGAAGCAGTCGAAGTGGAAGACGCTCAGCGGGATGTCCCGCTCCGCCATGCCCTCGATGAACGAGGTGACGGTGTCCTCGTCGTAGTCGGTGGTGAACGACGTGGACAGCCACAGCCCGAACGACCAGGCCGGCACCTGCGGCGGGCGGCCGGTGAGCGCGGTGTACCGCCGGAGCACGTCCTTGGGCGTCGGGCCGTTGACGACGTGGTACTCGAGCACCTGCCCCGGCACGCTGAACTGCGTGCGGGAGACCACCTCGGAGGCGACCTCGAACGAGACGTGCTCGGGGTGGGCGACGAAGACCCCGTAGCCGCGGTCGGAGAGGTAGAAGGGCACGTTCTTGTAGGCCTGCTCGCTGGACGTGCCGCCGTCGGCGTTCCAGACGTCGACCACCTGGCCGTTGCGCACGAACGGGGTGAACCGCTCCCCCAACCCGTACACGTGCTCATCGACCGCCAGCGTGAGCTGCTCGTGCACGTGGTGCTCGCCCGATCCGGTGGTCACGATCCCGATGGACTTGGACCCGCTGGAGGTCAGCACCCGGCCGTCGGCGACGAACTCCGCCAGCCAGCCCGGCCCCCGCGGCACCCGCACCGAGAGGCCGCCGGACGTCAGCACCCCCGCCTCGTCGTCGACCTCGACCTCCACGTGCTGGGACGAGTCCTCGGCCACCGCGAACTCCGGACGCCGCGGGACGCCACCGGCCCAGTGCTCGATCCGAACCCGGATGACGTCGGGCGCCGGGGAACTGTAAGTGACCGTGACGGTGGGCTGGTTGAGCGTGTTGCCGCGCTCGCGGATCACCGCCGTCGGGGCGAGCACGGTCATCCGGTGGTCCGCGGCGGTGATCGAGCGGACGTCGCGGGGACGGAGCACGGAGAAGCCCGCACGGTCCTGCCAGTAGCCGTCGGTGAACTTCATGCGCGCACGCCCGCCTCGTCGTCGAGAGGTGCCGTCGATACGCTTCGACGACTGCTGCGGAGGGACGCTAGGGCACCGCCCGGCACGGCGGCAACCCGCCCTCGGACACGATGTCGCTGGTGGGCCGTCCGGACTCGGTCGGCACCCTTGCGTCGGCGATCGTGACGTTGCTAACGTCCCGCCCCAGCGGTCGATCCGTATCGATGACGATCGGAGGTGATGAGGTGGCATCGTTCACCAGCCGGGACGTCGCCCGTCTCGCGGGCGTCTCGCAGAGCACCGTCTCCTACGTCATGAGCGGTCGCCGGCCCATCTCGGCCCAGACGCGCAAGCGGGTCCAGGCCGCCATCGACCAGCTGACCTACCAGCCCAACGCCGGCGCCCGCGCCCTGGCCAGCCAGCGCACCCAGGTGGTCGGCCTGGTCGTCCCGTTCGGGCCGGCCGCCGACACGACGGCGCTGCTGCCCTTCATCGAGACCATCGCCAGCTGCGCACGGGAGAACGACCACGACGTCCTGCTGGTCACCGCCGACGAGGGCACCTCGGCGCTGACCCGGTTGGCCGGGCGGTCGCTGTGCGACGCCATCGTGCTGATGAACATCGCCGCCGCCGACACCCGGCTGTCCGTGGCCGCGGCCAGCCGGATCCCGGTCATCCTCATCGGGATCCCCGACGACCCCCAGGGCCTGCCGTGCGTCGACCTGGACTACCCGGAGGCCGCCCGGCTGTCGGTGGCCGAGGTCGTGGCGGCCGGTCACGACCGGGTGGTCGTCCTGGGCTGGTCCGCCGACGAGGTCGCCCGGGGAGCCAACTACGTCGGGCGCTTCGAGCGGGCAGCGGTCGAGGCGGCAGCCGCCGCCGGGATCGAACACCTCGCGGTGAGCCCGGTGGAGGCCTCCCGCGAGGGTGCCCGGGCCGCCGTGGCCGATGCGCTGCGCATCGGCGGGCCGCGGCCGGCGCTGCTGGTCCCGGCCTCGTCCTCGGTGCCGTGGGTGATGCAGGCGCTGGCCGAGCGCGGCGTCGTGCCCGGCCGCGACGCCACCGTCGTCGGGTTGTGCACCGACGCGGTCGCCGAGGCGACCATGCCCCCGGTGACCAACGTGTCGACCGAGCCGCGGGACGTCTCGGCCCGCGCCATGCAGATCCTGTTCCGACTTCTCGAACGCGGCCGCGAGGGCCCGCCCGGTGGGATGGAGCTGGTGGCCCCGCGGCTGACCCGGCGAGGGACCACCCTCCCCGCACCCTGACCGCCGGCGGCTCCCCGGCTGCCCGACGCAGGCCCCGTCCGGGCCTGAGCACGACCGGCGTCGATACGTATCGACGCTGTTCTGCACCACCTGTGGCGGCGCCGTCGCCACAGCCCGTGTGACCGGCGGAGCTGCCGGCACCTCCCGGAAGGACCGGCAATGGCTCAACGTGGAGCGATGAACCGCACCGTCGGCGCGGCGGTACTGGCACTGACGGCACCGCTGGCCCTCGCGGCCTGCGGAGGGGGCGGCTCCGGGGACGCCGGCAGCTCGGGCGGTGAGGTGACCAGCCTGACCGTGCAGGACACCTTCGTCACCGAACCGGGTGCGAGCTACTACGGCGAGCTCCTGGACGCCTGCGGGCAGGAGAACGGCGTGACCATCGAGCGCAACTCGGTGCCCGGTGGCGACATCATCGCCCGGACCCTGCAGCAGGCATCGTCCCAGACGCTGCCGGACGTCCTGAGCATCGACAACCCCGACGTCGGGCAGCTCGCCGCGGCCGGGGCGCTGGCGCCGCTGGGCGAGCTGGGGGTCACCGCCGAGGGCATCAGCCAGGGCGTCGTCGACGCGAACACCTTCGACGGCGAGCTCTACGGCCTGCAGCCCACCACGCAGAGCCTGGCGCTGTTCTACAACGAGGACGTCCTCGACGAGGCCGGCATCGAGCCGCCGACCACGTGGGCGGAGCTGGAGACGGCGGCCGCGGCCCTGACGGAGGGCAGCCGGTACGGCGTCGCCTTCTCCGCCCCGCCGACCTACGAGGGCACCTGGCAGTTCCTGCCGTTCATGTGGTCCAACGGCGGCGACGAGACCGACATCGCCACCCCCGAGACGGCCGAGGCCCTGCAGCTCTGGGTCGACCTGGTCTCCAGCGGGTCGGCGTCCGAGTCGGTGCTGAACTGGGGCCAGGAGGACGTCAACGACCAGTTCATCGCCGGCAACGCCGCCATGATGATCAACGGCCCGTGGCAGTTCCCGGTGCTCGCGGAGAACCCCGACCTGAACTACCAGGTCGCGCCGCTGCCGGCCCCCGAGGCCGGCGGCACCGTCGTCGCCCCGCTGGGCGGCGCCACGTGGACGGTCCCCGAGACCGGCGACGACGCCCGCAAGGCCAAGGCCGCCGCGGTGATCGAGTGCGTCAACTCCGACGAGAACATGGTCGACAACGCCCTGACCAACAGCTCGGTGCCGACGAAGGCCGAGCTGGGCGAGCAGGTCGTGGCCGAGGACCCGCGCATGCAGGCCTTCGTCGACGTCGTCCCGGACCTGCGCTCGCGCACCGCGAAGCTCGGGGACGAGTGGCCGACGGCCGCCACCGCGATCTACACCGCGGTCCAGACCGCGCTCACCGGCGGCGCCTCGCCGGAGGAGGCACTGGAGCAGGCACAGAATGGCTGACACCCAGCAGCGGGGGGGGGGGGGGGGCCCCCCCCCCCCCCCCCCCCCCCCCCCCCCCCCCCCCCGACCCCACCCCCCCCCCCCCCCCCCCCCCCCCCCCCCCGCCGCCCCCCCCCCCCCGACGCAATACCCCCC
>NZ_JBJGZY010000044.1:0-30891 GCF_054050755.1 Modestobacter sp. SYSU DS0511 | reverse complement strand
CGCCCCGGGCCGCCCGCGGGGGGGGGGGGGGGGGGGGGGGGGGGGGGGGGGGGGGGGGGGCGGGGGGGGGGGGGGGGGGGGGGGGGGGGGGGGGCCCCCCCCCCCCCCATGCCCGGAGGACCTGACCGTGTACGTCCGGCACCTGCAGGTCGCCCAGTTCCGCAGCTGGGAGGCGGTCGACCTGCCGCTGACCCCCGGGCCGACGGTCCTGGTCGGGCGCAACGGGCGGGGCAAGACCAACCTGGTCGAGGCGGTCGGCTACCTGGCCACCCTCGGCAGCCACCGGGTCTCCGCCGACGCACCGCTGGTCCGGCACGGCGCCGAGCAGGCGATCGTCCGGGCGGCGCTGCGGCGCCAGGACCGGGAGCTGCTGGTCGAGGTGGAGATCAACCCGGGGCGGGCCAACCGGGTCCGGGTCAACCGGGCGCCGCTGCCCCGTCCGCGGGAGCTGCTAGGACTGGTCAGGATCGTGCTGTTCGCCCCCGAGGACCTGTCGCTGGTCCGTGGTGACCCGGCCGAGCGCCGCCGCTTCCTCGACGACCTGCTGGTCAGCCGCACCCCGCGGCTGGCCGGTGTGCGCAGCGACTACGACCGGGTGCTCAAGCAGCGCAACGCCCTGCTGAAGACCGCGAAGCTCGCGCGGGGCAACGCCCTGGCCACGCTCGACGTCTGGGACGGCCACCTCACCGAGCTGGGTGGTCAGCTGCTGGCCGCCCGGCTGCGGCTGGTCGCCGACTTGGCCCCGCACGTGGCCGCCGCCTACGCCGGCGTCGCCGGGCCCGCGGCCGACCGGGCGGCACTCGGCTACAGCAGCACGGTGCCGCTGGCCGGGGACGGCGCCCCGGTCGACCCGGACCGGGTGCTGCCCGCGGCCGAGGAGCTCGCGGCCGCGCTGCGCGACCGGGTGGCGGAGCGGCGCCAGGAGGAGGTCGACCGCGGTGTCACCCTGGTCGGCCCGCACCGCGACGACCTGGTGCTGCACCTGGGGCCGGCCCCGGCCAAGGGCTATGCCAGCCACGGGGAGTCGTGGTCGTTCGCGCTCGCGGTGAAGCTGGCCTGCTTCGCCCTGCTGCGCGACGACGGCGACGACCCGGTGCTGGTGCTCGACGACGTCTTCGCCGAGCTGGACACCGACCGCCGGTCCGCGCTGGCCGAGGTGGCGGTCACCGCCGAGCAGACGCTCATCACGGCTGCCGTCGCCGAGGACGTGCCCGCCGCGCTGCGCGGTACCCGGGTGGAGATCGCAGACGGGCAGGCCCGGGTCGTCCGGCCGGAGCCGGGACTGCCGCTGGAGGAGGTCACCGGTGCCTGACCAGCCGTCCGCCGACCGCCCGGCGCGCCCTTCGGACATCGCCCGGGCCGCCCTGGACGCGGCCCGGGCGGCGTCGGCGTCCCGTCCCCGGCCCACCCGGCGCCGGGTCGCGGGCCCACGCCGGTCCTGGACCGGGCCCGGTCCCGGGGCGGACGACCCACAGCCGCTGGGCTCCCTGGTCGACTCGCTGGTCAGCCAGCAGGACTGGACCGCGCGCACGAAGGTCGGCGCGGTGTTCGGCCGGTGGGACGCCCTGGTCGGTCCGGACATCGCCGCGCACTGCCGGCCGGAGTCGCTCACCGAGGGCGAGCTGCTCGTGGTCGCGGAGTCCACCGCGTGGGCCACCCAGCTGCGCCTGCTGGCCCCTTCGATCCTGGGCCGGCTGCGGGCCGGGGTCGGCGGGGACGTCGTGACGAAGTTGCGCGTTGTCGGTCCGACGGCGCCGAACTGGAAGAAGGGCCCGCGCACCGTCCGGGGCCGCGGCCCGCGCGACACCTACGGCTGAGCGCGGTCCGCACCCCGCCCGCCACCCACGACGAGGAGCACACGCAGATGAGCAGCCCGCGCGACCGCGACGCCTTCGACGAGGGCGGCCCGGAGGGCTGGCGCGAGCCGGCGCACCTGGGCGGCGAACCCGACCCCGGCCAGCCGGGGGGCGCCGCCCAACCGCCTGCCGATCCGTCGCGCCCCGACGACCACACGGACGGCGGTCCGGCCGGCTGGCAGCCCCCGGGCTGGGACCTGCCCGCGGTGGAGCCCGAGCGCCCCGGCGCCCAGCCCCCGGCGGGCTCCCCGCCCGCTGACCGGTACCCCGCTCCGGAGCAGCCCGCTCGTCCCCAGCCCGACGGGCCGTGGACCGGGCCCGAGCAGCCGCCGGCGGGCGATCCGCGGGAGTCCGGCGCGAGCGCTCCGCCCCGCGGCGGTGGCCTGTTCGGTGGCGGCGGGCTCTTCGGCGGTGGCCGCCGGGAGCGCCGGCCCAGCGCCTACGAGGAGGCCTTCGCACCGCAGGGCGACCCGTGGGGCACCCAGGCGTGGGCCGCCGCCGTCGGCTGGACGCCGTCCGACGGCACCGGCCCGGAGGACGCCGCGCTGGCCCAGCTGGTGGCCACCGCACCGGTGCGCCCCGGCAAGGAGGACCGCCCGGGCAACGTGGTGCGGGGCCGGGGCAACGGGCTGGACCTGGTGGCCTGCGACATCCTCTCCCCGCTGGGCCGCGAGCGGTGGGCGAGCACACACGCCATCACCGCCGCCCCGGTGCTGGGCGACGTGCCGGCGTTCCGGCTCTCCCCGGCCCGGATCTGGCGGCACGGCACCGGCGGTCTGCTGCAGATCCCCAGCCCGGACCCGGAGTTCGACCGGCGCTGGGTGCTGCTCGGCGCCGAGGACGGTCCCCAGCTGCGCCGGCTGGTCGACGACCCGCTGGTGCGCCAGCTCCTGCTGGGCAGCGACGACGGCGACGAGCTGTGGTCCGCGGTCGGGTTCGTGGCCGCGATCCGCCCGGACGGCCAGCGCCCGCAGCTGATCGAGCACCACGCCCGGTTGCTCGCCGCCGTCGTCGGCGCACTCGCCGCGGCCGCCTGAGCGGCACCCCCGCTGAGCGAGGTGAGCGGGGGCGGGGCGGGCAGCCCCAGCCCACCGCCGCCGCCGGGCTGCTGCCCCTGCTGCACCCGCACCGTCGCGCGCTGGCTGCCGCCGCGGCGCTGTCGCTGGTCGACGCGTGGCCGCGGCCGGGGCGGAGCGGGCGCTGCTGGTGGTTGCCCACCGACTGTCCACCGTGCTGGACAGCGACCGGTTCGTGGTGCCGGAGGCGGGACGGGTGGTCGCCGCGGGCACGCGCGAGGAGCTCCTCGACGTCAGCCCCTCGTACCGGGAGCTCGCCACCGCCAGTTGCTCGCCTGAGCCGGTCGGTTCCACGTGGAACGGACCGAGCCCCCAGCCGCCGCGAGACGGCGTGTCGACTCGGGGGTCGACACGGTTGGTGGTGCGCACGTCGGGAGGGGCTCTGGAAGCACGTCAGGGCGTGGACGGCGCCCTCGGTGCGACATGACCCGGTACTCTGGAGAGGACACACCGCCAGCAGCCCGCTGAGCGCCGTCCTGCGCCTCCCGACACCGTCGTCGCGTGCGCGCGGAGGGCTGCGGAGCTGCGCGAGAGAAGGGCCCCCCGTGGTCGCTGCGCCCCAGAACGAGACCGCCTACTCCGGCAGCTCCATCACCGTCCTCGAGGGACTCGAGGCGGTCCGCAAGCGTCCCGGCATGTACATCGGCTCCACCGGTGAGCGCGGCCTGCACCACATGGTGTGGGAGGTCGTGGACAACGCCGTCGACGAGGCGCTGGCCGGCTACTGCGACACCGTCAAGGTCACGTTGCTGGCCGACGGTGGCGTCCGGGTCGAGGACAACGGCCGTGGCATCCCGGTCGACATGCACCCGGTGGAGAAGCGGCCGACCGTCGAGGTCGTCATGACCATCCTGCACGCGGGCGGCAAGTTCGACGGCAAGAGCTACGGCGTCTCCGGTGGTCTGCACGGCGTCGGCGTGACCGTGGTCAACGCGCTGTCCACCCGGCTGGACGTGACCGTCTGGACCAAGGGCAAGGAGTGGAGCCAGCACTACACCGACGCCAAGCCCGGCCCGCTGGAGGAGGTCGGCCCCACCGACAAGCGCGGCACCTCCATCACCTTCTGGGCCGACGGCTCGATCTTCGAGACGACGACCTACTCCTACGACACGATCAACCGCCGGCTGCAGGAGATGGCCTTCCTCAACAAGGGCCTGACCATCGTGCTGCGCGACGAGCGTCCCGGGCACGGCAAGGCGGAGACCGGCATCGGCGAGGACTCGCTGGCCGAGGCGGCCGTCCCGGTCGAGGCCGCGGACGAGGCGTTCGAGCCGACCGAGGTCACCTACCGCTACGACGGCGGCCTGGTCGACTACGTCGCTCACCTCAACCGGCGCAAGTCGCCCATCCACCGGTCGGTCATCGGCTTCTCCGCCGAGGGGGTCGGCAAGAACGACACCGCCATGTCGGTGGAGATCGCGATGCAGTGGTCCGACGCGTACTCCGAGTCGGTGCACACCTTCGCCAACATCATCAACACCCACGAGGGCGGCACCCACGAGGAGGGCTTCCGTGCGGCGCTGACCTCGATCGTCAACCGCTACGCGGAGGAGAAGAAGCTCCTCAAGGGCAAGGACGACAAGCTCACCGGCGACGACATCCGGGAGGGCCTCGCGGCGATCGTGTCGGTCAAGCTCGGCGACCCCCAGTTCGAGGGCCAGACGAAGACCAAGCTCGGCAACACCGAGGTCAAGGGCTTCGTGCAGCGGGTGTGCAACGAGCAGATCGGGCACTGGTTCGAGGCGAACCCGGCCGAGGCGAAGACGATCATCACCAAGGCCGCCTCCGCCGCGCGGGCCCGCCGGGCCGCGCAGGACGCGCGCAAGCTGGCGCGCAAGAACCTGCTCAGCGTCAGCGGGCTGCCGGGCAAGCTCTCCGACTGCCGCTCCACCGACCCGCGGAACTCCGAGATCTACATCGTCGAGGGTGACTCCGCCGGCGGTTCGGCGAAATCCGGCCGGGACTCGATGTTCCAGGCGATCCTGCCCATCCGCGGCAAGATCATCAACGTCGAGAAGGCGCGCATCGACCGGGTGCTGAAGAACACCGAGGTCCAGTCGATGATCACCGCCTTCGGCACCGGGATCCACGACGAGTTCGACCTGGGCAAGCTCCGCTACCACAAGGTCGTGCTGATGGCCGACGCCGACGTCGACGGCCAGCACATCTGCACCCTGCTGCTGACCCTGCTCTTCCGCTTCATGCGGCCGCTGGTCGAGGCCGGCCACGTCTACCTGGCCCGGCCGCCGCTGTACAAGATCAAGTGGGGCGGCAAGGTCGGCGACGAGTACGCCTACTCCGATCGGGAGCGCGACGCGCTGCTCAAGGCGGGTGCCGACGCCGGCCGGAAGGTCCCCAAGGACGACGGCATCCAGCGGTACAAGGGCCTCGGCGAGATGAACGCCAGCGAGCTGTGGGAGACCACGATGAACCCCGAGACCCGGCTGCTGGGCCAGGTCACCCTGGAGGACGCCGCGGCCGCCGACGAGCTGTTCAGCATCCTGATGGGCGAGGACGTCGTCGCCCGCCGCAGCTTCATCACCCGCAACGCCAAGGACGTCCGCTTCCTCGACGTCTAGCAGTTGCGGCCCGCTGCAGGGCCCCGCCGCGAGCTCGCGAGTGGTGGGGGGCAGGGGGTCCTTCGATTGTCCCCCGCTGTGTATCGACTTGTGGAGAACCAGACGTGACAGAGACACCCAGCCGTGACCGCGTGGAATCGGTCGACCTCCAGCAGGAGATGCAGCGCAGCTACATCGACTACGCGATGAGCGTGATCGTGGGTCGCGCGCTGCCCGAGGTGCGCGACGGTCTCAAGCCCGTGCACCGCCGCGTGCTGTTCGCGATGTACGACCAGGGCTTCCGCCCCGACCGCGGGTACGTGAAGTGCGCCCGCCCGGTCGCGGAGGTCATGGGCAACTACCACCCCCACGGCGACTCGGCGATCTACGACGCCCTGGTGCGGCTGGCCCAGCCCTGGTCGATGCGGTACCCGCTGATCGACGGCCAGGGGAACTTCGGCTCGCCGGGCAACGACCCGCCGGCCGCGATGCGCTACACCGAGTGCCGGCTGACCCCGCTGGCCATGGAGATGCTGTCGGGGATCGACGAGGAGACCGTCGACTTCCAGGCCAACTACGACGGCCGCACGCAGGAGCCGGTGGTGCTCCCCTCCCGGGTGCCGAACCTGCTCATCAACGGCTCGGCCGGGATCGCGGTCGGCATGGCGACCAACATGCCGCCGCACAACCTGCGCGAGGTCGCCGAGGCGGCGTACTGGGTGCTCGACCACCCCGACGCCGAGGCCGAGGAGATGCTCACCGCCTGCATGGAGCGGATCAAGGGCCCGGACTTCCCGACCCACGGTCTGATCGTCGGCCGTGAGGGGATCGAGGACGCCTACCGCACCGGCCGCGGGTCGGTGCGCATGCGCGCCGTCGTCACCGTGGAGGAGGACAGCCGGGGCCGGGTGCAGCTCGTCGTCACCGAGCTGCCCTACCAGGTCAACCCGGACAACCTGGCCGAGTCGATCGCCGAGGCGGTCAAGGAGGGCCGGCTCCAGGGCATCAGCGAGATCGCCGACGAGTCCAGCGACCGGGTCGGTCGCCGGCTGGTCATCACGCTGCGCCGCGACGCGGTCGCCAAGGTGGTGCTGAACAACCTCTACAAGCACACCCAGCTGCAGACCACCTTCGGCTGCAACATGCTCTCCATCGTCGACGGCGTGCCCCGCACGCTGCGGCTGGACGAGCTGGTCAAGCACTGGGTGACCCACCAGATCGAGGTCATCGTCCGGCGCACGCGCTACCGGCTGCGCAAGGCCGAGGAGCGCGCGCACATCCTGCGCGGGTACGCCAAGGCCCTCGACCAGCTCGACGCGGTGATCGCCCTGATCCGCCGCAGCGAGTCCGCCGAGGCCGCCCGCACCGGTCTGATGGAGCTGCTGGACGTCGACGAGATCCAGGCCGTCGCGATCCTGGACCTGCAGCTCCGCCGGCTCGCCGCACTGGAGCGGCAGCGGATCCTCGACGAGCTGGCCGAGATCGAGGCCCGCATCGCCGACCTGCAGGCGATCCTCGACTCGCCCGAGCGGCAGCGGCAGATCGTCCGCGACGAGCTCCGCGAGATCGTCGACAAGTACGGCGACGACCGGCGCACCCAGTTCGTGGCCAACGACGGTGACGTCTCGATGGAGGACCTCATCGCCGAGGAGCAGGTGGTCGTCACGATCACCCGCACCGGCTACGCCAAGCGCACCAAGGCCGACCTCTACCGCTCCCAGCGGCGCGGCGGCAAGGGCGTGATGGGCGCGCAGCTCAAGCAGGACGACCTGGTGCAGCAGTTCTTCGTGGGCTCCACCCACGACTGGATCCTGTTCTTCACCAACAAGGGCCGCGTCTACCGGGCGAAGGCCTACGAGCTGCCCGAGGCGGCGCGCACCGCCCGCGGTGCGCACGTGGCGAACATCCTGGCGTTCCAGCCGGACGAGAAGATCGCCCAGGTCATCCAGATCAAGGACTACACCGTCGCCCCCTACCTGGTGCTGGCCACCGCCAAGGGGCAGGTGAAGAAGACCCGGCTCACCGACTTCGACTCCCCCCGCAGCGGCGGCGTCATCGCGATCAACCTGCGCGAGGGCGACGAGCTGGTGGGCGCCGCGCTGATCAACCCGGAGCAGAACCTGCTCCTGGTCACCCGCAAGGCGATGTCGATCTGCTTCAAGGCCGACGACGCCCAGCTGCGGCCGATGGGGCGGGCGACCGAGGGCGTGCGGGGCATCTCGCTGGCCGACGACGACACGCTGCTGTCGATGATCGTCGTCCAGGAGGGCGTCGACGTGCTGGTCGCCACCGAGGGCGGCTACGCCAAGCGCACCGGGATCGAGCACTACCCGGAGCAGGGGCGCGGCGGCAAGGGCGTGCTCACCGCCGACCCGAAGGCCCGCAAGGGCCCGCTGGTCGGGGCGCTCGCGGTGGTGCTCGGCGACGAGCTGTACGCCATCACCTCCGGTGGTGGCGTGATCCGGACGCCGGTCAACGGCGTGCGGCACACCCGGGACCGGGCGACGATGGGTGTCAAGCTCATGAACTTGCCTGACGACGTCTCGATCGTGGCCATCGCGCGTACGACGGACAACGACGAGCCCGAAGCCTAGGCTGGAACGGATGCCAGCCCGGGGACGGGACGACCACGTCGCTCCCCGGGCTGCATGACGAACCGGTAGCGACCGGTGGGCGCACCAGTGGATGACGCCCACCGGAAGGTGCCTCGGCGCGGTGACTGCCGCTGGTGGACAGGAGACTGGGATGAGCGACCGGACCCGCAGTTCGGTGCGTGCCGACTCCCGTGAGGAGACCGGCACGACGGACGCGGGGACGCCGCCCGAAGCCGGCTCCGGAGCAGTCGGCGACGGGGCCACCGCGGCGGCCGGTGCGAGCGGAGCCGGGAGCGACCGGCCCGGCTTCGACGACTCCGCTCGTCGGGGGGCCACCGGCGCGGGCAGCGGTCGCTCCGGGAGTGCCCGGGCCGAGACCGCGCGCCCTGCCGCCGGCCGCACCGCCACCCCGACCGACCCCCCGCCGGTCGACGCCACCCAGGCGGTCACGCTGCCCCCGACCGGTGCCACACCACCGCGGGCCGCCCGTCCCGCCGGCGCCCCCACCGACGGTGGCCCCGGCGGTGCCGCCGGGACGGCGCGGGCCAACGGGAAGAGCCGCGGCCCCCGGCGGGCGCGGCTGCAGCTGCGGCACATCGACACCTGGTCGGCGCTGAAGATCTCGCTGGTCGTCTCCATCGCGCTCTTCTTCGTCTGGATGGTCGCGGTCGGCATCCTGTACGGGGTGCTCGGTGGTCTGGACGTGTTCGACACCCTCAACGACGTCTTCAGCCAGCTGCGCACCTCCGACGAGGGCGGCGGCGACGTCATCACCGCGGGGGTCGTCTTCGGCGGCGCCGCGGTGATCGGCGCGATCAACGTCGTGCTCCTCACGGCGCTGTGCACCGTCGCGGCGTTCGTCTACAACCTCTGCTCGGACCTCGTCGGTGGCCTCGAGGTCACCCTCGCCGAGCGCGACTGACGAAGGACCCCCTGCCCCCACTCCTCGCGAGCTCGGACCGGGGCGCTGCAGGGGGGCCGTGTCAGGCGACTGGGAGCGGCCAGGTAAGCTCTTCTCTGGTCCACGGGCCTGTAGCTCAGGCGGTTAGAGCGCATCCCTGATAAGGATGAGGCCGGAGGTTCAAGTCCTCCCAGGCCCACCCGTGCACCAGGATCCGGCCGGCTCGTACGAGCCGGCCGGGCCCGGTCACCGAGAGCGGTCGCCGGGTCGCGGTGACCGCACCGTCCGAGGAGGTCACCGGGTGCTGAAGAAGCTGGCGGTCGCAGCGATCGCTGCCAGTGCCGTCGTCGCCGTCCGCAAGCGTTCGGCCGGCAAGGGCGAGGCCGACCTGTGGGCCGAGGCCACCCGCGGACCGGGCTCGGTCAGCACCCCCCGCTCCTCCTGATCCACCGCACGGCTCCGGCCGTGCTCCGGGGACGTAGCTCAATTGGCAGAGCACCGCCTTTGCAAGGCGGGGGTTAGGGGTTCGATTCCCCTCGTCTCCACTCCAGCCGCCGACGGCGCGGGCGCGTGCACCCGGGTGCCCCGGCGAGCCGGCGGACCGCAGTGGGAGAGTGGTGTCGTGACCGAACAGACTCCCGCCGCACGGCGCGCCGTCCTGCACACCAACCACGGCGACATCACCGTCGACCTGTTCCCCGACCACGCCCCCAAGACGGTCGCGAACTTCGCCGACCTGGCCGAGGGCGCCCGCGAGTGGACGCACCCGGCCACCCGGGAGAAGACCACCGACAAGCTGTACGACGGCACGATCTTCCACCGCGTCATCAGCGGCTTCATGATCCAGGGCGGCGACCCGCTGGGCCAGGGCTTCGGTGGCCCGGGCTACCAGTTCGGCGACGAGTTCCACCCGGAGCTGTCGTTCGACCGCCCCTACCTGCTGGCGATGGCCAACGCCGGTCCGGGCACCAACGGCTCGCAGTTCTTCATCACCGTGGGCCCGACGCCGCACCTCAACCGCAAGCACACCATCTTCGGCGAGGTGGCCGACCAGGCCGGCCGCGAGGTCGTCGACCGGATCGCCGCCGTGCGCACCGGCCGCAACGACCGCCCCGTCGACGACGTGGTGATCGAGTCGGTCGAGGTGCAGCGCAGCTGACCACCCCTGACGGGACCGGGGGCACCGGCGGGGCCGACCCGCAGCCGGTGCCCCCGCCCGCGACCTGCTACCGGCACCCGGACCGGCCCACCGGGGTGCGCTGCACCCGCTGCGGCCGGCCGATCTGCCCGGAGTGCATGATCCCGGCGTCGGTCGGCTTCCAGTGCCCCGACGACGTCCGCGTCGGCGCGGCCGAGGTCCGGCGCCCGCGCCGGACCACCGGGGCGCGGCTGGCCGGCCGGCGCTGGGGCGTGGTCACCCTCACGTTGATCGCGCTCAACGTCGCCGTCGCCCTCGCGACGGCGGTCTCCGCGGCCACCGTGGACGTCAACCCGTTCAACAGCTTCTCCTCCCCGCTGCAGAACGACTTCGCGACGAGCCCCTACGCGGTCGACGCCGGTGAGTGGTGGCGGGTGGTCACCAGCGCGTTCACCCACGTGGGGCCGGTGCACCTGGCCCTGAACATGCTCGCGCTGCTGCTGTTCGGCTCCGAGCTGGAGCGGCAGCTGGGCCGCTGGCGCTTCCTGACCGTCTACCTGGTCTCCGCGCTGGGGGGCTCCGCGGCGCTGCAGGTGTTCGGGTCGTACTACGGCGGGGTGGTCGGCGCCTCGGCCGCCATCTACGGCCTGCTCGGCGGGCTGGGCGTCGTGCTGCTGCGCCAGAAGCAGGACCTGCGGGGCCTGCTCACGCTGTTGGCGATCAACCTGTTCATCAGCTTCCTGCCCGGGGTGTCTCTGCTGGGCCACCTGGGCGGGCTGGTCGCCGGTGCGGTCACCGCCGCCGTCCTCGTGGGTGCACGGCGCCACCGGGCCCTCCAGGTCGCCGGGGTGGCGGCGGTCGTCGTCGTCCTGCTGGTGCTGGTGTTCGGCGGGCTGCGCTAGCGCGGGTTGCCCGGGGCGAGCAGCGCCTCGGCCACCACGGCCGGGTCGGCACCGAGATCGCGGCGGCCCAGCACTACCAGGACGGCGTCGTCGCGGCCGTCCTCCAGCTCGAGCGTGCGCCCCCGGATCCCCCAGCGACGCTGCTCGCGCAGCCGCACCCGCAGCGCCGGCCGGGAGATCGTCGTCGTCCCGGTCATCCTCCGCACCGTGACGCCCTCCGGCCCGCTGTGCAGGCGTGGGCGCAGGACGGCATCGCGAACGGCGATCCCGCCGAGCAGGAGAGCGGCGGCGCCGAGCAGCAGCCTGCCCGCCGGGTCGGAGAACGCGGCGCCCGCCGCCAGAGCCAGGCCGACGGCGGCCAGGGCGACCGTCTCGCCGACCCGTGGGGACCACTGCACCCGACCAGCTTGTCAGCCGTCCGTGGTGTACTCCGTCCAGGAGACCTGCATCACTCCACCGGGTTCACCCCGGCCGGGTCAGCGTCGACACGAGGAGGGGTCATGCGCGATGCCGTCATCTGCGCCGCGGTCCGCACGCCGGTGGGCCGACGTCGGGGTGGGCTCGCCGGCGTCCACGCCGTCGACCTGTCGGCGACCGTGCTCGCCGCGCTCGCCGCGCGCACCGGGATCGACCCGGCGGAGGTCGACGACGTGGTCTGGGGCTGCGTCACCCAGGTCGGGGAGCAGACCGCCAACGTCGGCCGTCTCGCCGTTCTCGCCGCCGGCTGGCCGGAGTCGGTGCCCGGCACCACCGTCGACCGGCAGTGCGGCTCCTCGCAGCAGGCCGTCGCCTTCGCCGCCGCGGCGGTCGTCAGCGGGCAGGCCGACCTGGTGGTCGCCGGCGGCGTGGAGTCGATGAGCCGGGTGCCGATGGGCTCCTCGGCCGGCGACGGCACGGCCGGCAGCCCGCTGGGCCCGGCCTTCCTGGCCCGGTACGGCGGGGTGGCCCCGCACCAGGGCGTGGGCGCGGAGATGATCGCCGCCCGGTGGGGGCTCAGCCGCACGGAGCTCGACGAGTACGCGCTCCGCTCGCACGAGCGGGCCGGCAAGGCGCAGGCCGACGGCGCGTTCGACGAGGAGCTGGTCGCCGTCACCACCCCCGAGGGCACGCTGGTCACCGCTGACGAGGGCATCCGCAGCGGCGGCACGCTGGAGCGGCTGGCCGCGCTGCCCACGCCGTTCCAGGCCGACGGGGTGGTCAGCGCGGGCAACGCCAGCCAGATGTCCGACGGCGCCGCAGCCCTGCTGGTCACCACCTCCGGCCGCGCCGCCGCGCTGGGGCTGACGCCGATCGTCCGGGTGCACACCACGGTCGTGGCCGGTGGCGACCCGGTGATCATGCTGACCGCCCCGATCCCCGCCACGCGCAAGCTGCTGGACCGCGCGGGGGTCGGGCTGGCGGAGATCGGGCTGTTCGAGGTGAACGAGGCGTTCGCCTCCGTACCGCTGGCCTGGCTGTCCGAGACCGGCGCTGATCCGGCGCGGGTGAACGTCCGCGGCGGGGCGATCGCCCTCGGTCACCCGCTCGGCGCCTCCGGGGCGCGGATCATGACGACGCTGGTGCACGCCATGCGGTCCACCGGCACCCGCTACGGGCTGCAGACGATGTGCGAGGGCGGCGGCCTGGCCAACGCGACCCTGCTGGAGCTCGTGACCGACTGACCGCTCGCGGTCCACAGCGAAGGGCACGACCGCAGTCCCCTGCGGTGGGCTCCGCCGTTCCTCCACAGGGCTGGGAAGTCGACAACACGCCCGGGAACGGCCCGTCACGCTCCTGGTTTGCGTCTCGAGCGGTCGGGTAGTAGGGGCTCGTCCGTATGCCACGGAGCGGATGTGTGACCCCGGACTTCCACAGGTGTGTACACAGCTGGGGACGGAGTTCCACGGGTGTAGTTACCCCGCTGCCGTTTCTGCCCCACGAGTCACACGCCCCACGTACGCGCAGGTCAGCGTCCCGGAAGGGCGTCTCTCGACTCCACATGTGGTGGACAACCCGGTGGACATCGGCCCGCGCCACCTGTGGACGGAGCGGACCGCTGTGCACAGTCGGACGCTGCGTGGTGTCCCGCTCACGCCGCTGACCTGCGCGGAGACGTCAAGTCGACCCTGCCCGGCGGTCACCGCGGGCGTCACGGGCCCTGGGAACGACGGAGGCCCCCGTCCCCAGGGGGACGAGGGCCTCTGTGGCGCGAGCGGCCGGTCAGCGCCAGCGCATCGACATGACCAGGCCGGCCACCATGGCGCCGAACCCGATCGCGAAGTTCCAGGCGCCCAGGGAGACCATGAAGCCCAGGTCCTGGCCGGCGACGTAGTAGACGACGATCCACAGCAGGCCGAGCAGCATCAGCCCGATCATCACCGGCGCGTACCAGCGGGGACTGGGCTCGGCCGCCCGTGCCCGTGCCGTCGAGGACGGGAGCACGCCCTCGGGCGGCGTGTAGACCGACTTCTTGCGCACCTTGGACTTCGGCACCTGAGCGGACTCCCTCCCGGGCCGGGGCACTGTCGCCCCGGCATGACCTCCTCCCAGCCTAAGCTCCTGGGAGAACCGGCCGTGCCCGAGACGGGCCGCGTCCCCTGTCCGGGTACCCGGACCGACCCCCAGGAGGTACCGGTGGCCCGGTGGTCCCACCCCTCGGTCTGGACGGCGCTGGTGCCCGTCGTCGCCCTGGCGGCCGGGCTGCTGTTCGCCACCTCCGGGCAGACCGCCCGCGGCACCGACCTGCGGGCCGGGGAGATCACCGAGCTGTCCGAGCTCATCCGCCAGCGGGACGCCGTCGCCGCCCGTCAGCAGGAGGAGCTGGTCCGGCTGCAGAGCCGGATCCAGGCGCTCACCGACCAGGCGGCCACCCGTGACGTGGAGGTCGCGGCCGTGCAGGCCGGGTCCGAGCGCGCCCTGGCCGCCGCGGGGCTCACCCCCGTGCGCGGGTCCGGGGTGCAGATCGTGCTGGACGACGCCCCGCGCCCGGTCGGCGGTGGACTGCCCAGCGGTGCCACACCGGATGACCTCGTCATCCACCAGTCCGACGTGCAGGGCGTGGTCAACGCGCTGTGGGCTGCCGGCGCCGACGGGGTGGCCATCATGGGCCAGCGGCTGATCGCCACCAGCGCCGTCCGCTGCGTCGGCAACACCCTCCTGCTGCAGGGCCGCACCTACTCCCCGCCGTTCGTCATCACCGCGGTCGGGAACTCCGAGGAGATGCGCAGCGAGCTGGCGGCCTCGCGTGAGGTGACGGTGCTGCGCCAGGCCGCCGAGGCGTACGGCCTCACCTACCGGGTGTCCGACGAGCGGCAGGTGTCGCTGCCGGCCTACGAGGGCCCGCTGGACGTGCGGTACGCGGAGGTCGACGCCGGCTGATCCCCCGCCGGGTGACCCGCAGGTGACGGGAGGGAGACCGGACGTGTACACCTGGATCCGGCGGCACCTCCCCGGGGGGCACCGCCGGCGAGCGGTCGTTTCGCCGGTGCTGGTCCCGGGGATCGCGCTGCTCCTGTTCGTCGTCTCCCCGTGGATCGAGCCTGCCTTGCCTCTCGCCGACGTGCTTCCCGCCGACGTGCTTCCCGCCGACGTGACGGTGGACCTGTGACCGCCTCCGCCCCCGTGGTGCGGCGGCCGGTGCTGGTCGTCGACAACTTCGACAGCTTCGTCTACAACCTGGTCCAGTACCTGGGGCAGCTGGGCGTGCCCAGCATCGTGCGGCGCAACGACGCGGTGACGATCGCCGAGCTCGGCGACCTGGACGTCGCCGGGGTGCTGCTCTCGCCGGGGCCGGGCACGCCGGTGGACGCCGGGGTGACCGTGCCGATGGTGCGGGCCGCCGCCGAGGCCGACCTGCCCGTGCTGGGCGTGTGCCTGGGGCACCAGGCGATCGCCGAGGCCTTCGGCGGTGTGGTGGGCCGGGCACCGGAGCTGCTGCACGGCAAGACCAGCGAGGTGGTCCACGACGGGGTGGGCGTGCTCGCCGGGCTCCCCTCACCGTTCACCGCGACCAGGTACCACTCGCTGGCCGTGGAGGCCGGCAGCGTGCCGGCCGAGCTGGAGATCACCGGGCGGACGCCGTCGGGGATCGTGATGGCGTTGCGGCACCGGGAGCTGCCGATCGAGGGGGTGCAGTTCCACCCCGAATCGGTGCTGACCGAGGGCGGGCACCAACTGCTGGCCAACTGGCTCACCCGGTGCGGGCTCGCGCCCGACCCCGACGTGGTCGCCTCGGCCGCCGCGACCGTCCACCGGCTGACCACGGCCACCGTCTGACCTCCGCAGCGCCCCGCTCGACGACGAGGGCCCCTCCCCGGTGTTCCCGGGGAGGGGCCCTCGTCGTCGGTGCCGGTTGCTCAGCCGCCCGGGGGCGGCGCCGTCTCGGTCGCCGTCTCGACCGGCGTCTCGGTCGCCGTCTCGGTGGGGGTCGCGGTGGGTTCGGGGTCGGTCGGCTCGGGGACGGCGAGCAGCAGGGTGATCGTGTCGCTCGCGGTGACCTGGGTCCGCGCGCCCGGCTCGGTGCCGACCACGGTGCCCGGTGCGACGTCGCCGCGCTCCACGTTCTGCGCGGTGACGTTCCCGGCCGGGATTCCGGCGTCGAGCAGAGCCTGTCGGGCTGCCTGCTCGGTCTGCCCGGAGACGTCGGGCAGCTCGACGCTGCCGGTGGAGATGCCGAGGGTGAACGTCTGGTCCGGAGGGGCCTGGGTGCCCTCACCCGGCGAGATGGACACCACGCGGCCCGCCGGCTCGAGGGAGTCCACCTGGCTGGCGTTGACGATCCCGGTGAACCCGGCGGTGGTCAGACTGTTGCGCGCACCGGACTCGGTCAGGCCGATAACCTCGGGCACGGTCACCGCCTCCGGGCCGGCGCCGATGACCAGCGCGACGGGGGTGCCGGGCTCGACCTCCTCGCCGGCGGCCGGGTCGGAGCGCAGGACCCGGTCGCGCTGCTCCTCGGTGCTCGGTTCGGTGGTGATGGTCCCCTCGGTCAGGTCCGCCGCCACGATCTCGGCCAGCGCCTCCTGGCGGGTGAGGTCGACCAGCGTCGGGACGGTGGCCATCTCGACCACCGGCTCGGTCGGCTCGTCATCGCCGTTGAGCGTGATGAGGACCCCGACGACGGCGGCGATGAGCACCAGCGCCCCCACGACGGCGGCGATGACCCGGTTCCGCTTGCGCTTCCGGGCCGCCTCGTCGTCCTCGGCGTCCCAGTCCCGGTCGTCGTAGCCCTGGGGGCCGACGGCCGCGCCGTTCATGATCGTCGTCTTCTCGGCGTCGCTCATCACCGGCGTCGCCTCGACGCGCTGGCCGGCGACGGCACGCAGCAGGTCCGCCCGCATCTCGGCGGCGGACTGGTACCGGTTGGCCGGGTTCTTGCTCATCGCCTTGAGCAGGATGGCGTCGAGCTCCGGCGGGATCTCCGGGTTGATCGACGACGGCGTCCGCGGGTCCTCGCGCACGTGCTGGTAGGCGACCGCCACCGGGGAGTCGCCGGTGAACGGCGGGCTCCCGGTGACCAGCTCGTAGAGCAGGCAGCCGGCGGAGTAGACGTCGGAGCGCGCGTCGACGCCCTCGCCGCGGGCCTGCTCGGGGGAGAGGTACTGCGCGGTGCCGATGACCGCGGCCGTGGAGGTCATGGTCGCGGCCGAGTCCGACACCGCCCGGGCGATGCCGAAGTCCATCACCTTGACCGTGCCCTGCGGCGTGATCATGACGTTGCCGGGCTTGACGTCCCGGTGCACGATGCCGTTCCGGTGGCTGAAGTCCAGCGCCGCGCAGATGTCGGCGGTCAGCGACATCGCCCGCTCCGGCGACAGCCGGCGCTCGTGCCGGACCACGTCGCGCAACGTCTCGCCCTCGACGTACTCCATGACGATGTAGGGCGTGGCTCCGGTGGCGGTGCGGTCCTCACCGGTGTCGTAGACGGCGACGATCGCCGGGTGGTTCAGCGAGGCCGCGGCCTGCGCTTCGCGGCGGAAGCGGACCTGGGAGGAGGGGTCGCGGGCGAGGTCCTGGCGCAGGACCTTGACGGCGACCTCACGGCCGAGCCGGAGGTCACGACCGCGGTGCACCTCCGCCATGCCGCCGCGGCCGAGCACCCCGCCGATCTCGTAGCGCTCACCGAGCACCTGGGGGCTGGTCATCGGGGTTCCTCTCGGGGCGTGCGGTGGACAGGCGCCGACGACCGGGTCTGCGCCACGCCGTCGCGGAGCCTAATCGCTGACGGGGGGCGCACCGGCGCGACGCGAGCAGCGCGTGACTCGAGGGTCACGGGGTGTCCTCGTTGCCTCGTAGGCCGTCCTGCACGGCCGCACTCGTCTCCGCCGTGGTGGTCGTCGCCGCAGATGTCGTCGTCTCTGCCGTGGTGGTCGTCGCCGCAGTCGTCGACGTGGCGGTGCCACCGGTGGGCTCGGACGTCACGGTCATGGTGGTGACGACGGTCGTCGGGCTGTCGTCGTCCCGGCCCGGGGGCGGCGGTGCGGCGGTACGGGTGCCGCCCTGGCCACGGGTGGGCGAGGGCGAGTTCGGTCCCGTGGACGGAGTGGGGGCCGTGGTCTCCTCCTCCGCGTCCGGGTCGTAGCCCTCGGCGGTGACGTAGAGCACCACCTCCTGGCCCCGGTCCAGCGGCCCGCGGCGCGGGTCGGCGGTGACGACCGTGCCGGCGCCCAGCTCGCGCCCGACCTGCGCCAGTTGCGCGTCCGTGGCGTCTTCCCGGCGCACCACCAGGTCGAGGGCGGTCAGCCGCTCGGTCACCTCGTCGACCGGGTCCCCGACGTAGTAGGTGATGTCGAAGTCGACGCCGCCGGTGGCGTTGGTGCTCGCCGGCGCGGTCTCGGTGACGGACGGGGTGTCGCGGCCCGCGGTGGTCTCGCCACCGTCACCGCTGGTGAGCAGCGCGAACGCGCCACCGGCCACGGCGAGCACGAGGACGACCGCGCCGATGACCATCAGCAGCCTCCGACGCCGGTCCGCGGGGTCCGGCTCGTCGGCGTCCCACCTGCTGGCCGACCAACGGTCCTCGTCGACCGCGCCGGCGGCGAGCGGGGGCATCGTGCGGGGAGCGGTCGCCGGACCACGGACGGCGCCCGGGTCGGTGGCCGGGATCATCGTGGTGGAGATCCCGTCCTGGTCCAGGACGGTGGTCATGGCGGTGCTGGGCGGGACCTGGCCGCCCGCGGCCACCTGCCGGACGACGGCGGCGAAGGCGCCGCCGTCGGGGAAGCGGGCGGCGGGGTCCTTGGCCAGGGCGCGCTCGATCAGTGCCCGCACCGGCCGTGGCACGTCGGCGGGCATCGGCGGGGGCGGCCGGTTGATCTGGGCCAGCGCGATGGCGACCTGGGACTCCCCGTCGAAGGGGCGCACCCCGGCGACGCACTCGTAGCCCAGCACGCCCAGGGAGTAGACGTCGGAGGCGGCGGTGACGACGTGCCCCTGCGCCTGCTCCGGGGAGAGGTACTGGGCGGTGCCCACGACCATGCCGGTGCGGGTGAGCGGCGCGGCGTCCCGGGCGTAGGCGATGCCGAAGTCGGTCAGCTTCACCACGCCGTCGGGCCGGACCAGCAGGTTCCCGGGCTTGATGTCGCGGTGCACCATGCCGGCCGCGTGCGCCGCCGACAGCCCCTCGCCGGCCTGCCCGAGGACGTCGAGGGTCTGCTGGGGGGTCAGCCGGCCGCGCTCGGCCAGGATCGTCACCAGCGGCTTGCCCTCGACGAACTCCATGACCAGGTACGCCAGGCGCTGCCCGCCCTCGCTCCCGTCCGACGGGTCAACCGTCTCCCCGTAGTCGTAGACCGAGGCGATGTTGGGGTGGGACAGGGCGGCGGTGTGCCGGGCCTCGTTGCGGAAGCGGATGAGGAAGTTCGAGTCGCCGGTGTACTCGCTCTTGAGGATCTTCACCGCGACCGTGCGGCCCAGGGTGAGGTCCTTGGCCTGCCACACCTCGCCCATCCCGCCGGTGGCGATCGGGGCGGTGATCTCGTAGCGGCCGGCCAGCACGGTGCCCACGCGCACGGCCATCAGCCGCCGGCCCCCAGCCGGGCCTCGAGGACCTGCCGGGCGATGGGCGCGGAGGTGTCGCCACCGGTGCCCCCGCTGTTGCGGACGAAGACGGCGACGGCGATCTGCGGGTCCTCGGCGGGGGCGAAGCCGATGAACCAGTTGTGCTCGGGTCGTTCGCCGTCCTGGGCCGTACCGGTCTTGCCGGCGACCTGCACGCCGCTGATCCGGGCCCGGCGACCGGTGCCGTCGTCCACGACGCTGGTCATCATCTCGGTGAGCTGCTCGGCGACCTCGGGCGACACCGCCTCGGACATCTCCTCCGGCGCGGTCTGGTCGATGACGCTGAGGTCGGGCGCGGTGACCGAGTCGACCAGGTAGGGCTTCATCAGCGTGCCGTCGTTGGCCACGGCGGCTGCGATCATCGCCGCCTGCATCGGGGTGAGCGCCACGTCCCGCTGGCCGATCGAGGTCTGCCCGAGGGCCGCGTCGCTCTCGATGTCACCGATCTGGCTGCCGACGACCGGGAGCGGGATCTCGAAGTCCTCCTCGTCGATGCCGAAGTCCTCGGCCGCGTCGCGGATGGCGTCCTCACCCAGGTCGATGCCCAGCTGGGCGAAGGCGGTGTTGCAGGAGATGGTGAGCGCGTCGATCAGCGTCTGCTCGTCGTTCGGGCTGCAGGCCTCGTTGCCGAAGTTCCGCAGCGGGGTCCTCGTCCCGGGCAGGGTGTAGTCCCGAGGGGCCGCGATGACCGTCTCCGGGGTGTGGTCACCGGTGGCGAGGGCGGCGGCGGAGACGATCACCTTGAAGATCGAGCCCGCCGGGAAGCGCTCCTCGAGCGCGAAGTTGGTGAGCTGGTCGTCGGTGAGCGACTCCCGGTACGCGCGGATCGCGGCCGGGTCGTGCGAGGACAGCTGGTTGGGGTCGTAGGTGGGTGTGCTGGCCAGGCCGAGGACGGCGCCGGTCGAGGGGTCGAGGGCGACCACCGCGCCGGCCAGCCCGTCGAGCCCGGTCAGCCCGTCCATCGCCGCCTGCTGCACGGCCGGGTCGATGGTGAGCTCCACGTTGCCGCCGGCCGGGTCGCGGCCGGTGAGGATGTCGGTGAGCCGTCGGAAGGCCAGGCGCGCGTCGGTACCGGCGAGGACGTCGTTCGCCTCGTCCTCGATGCCGGTGCGGCCGTAGATGAGCGAGTAGTAGCCGGTGACCGGGGCGTACACCGGCCCCTGCGGGTACTGCCTCAGGTAACCCAGCCGGCTGCCCTCGCTGGGCACGGAGGTGGCGACCTCGTTGCCGGCGACGACGATCGAACCGCGCTCCTGGTCGTACTCCTCGACCAGCGTGCGGGTGTTGCGCTCGTGCCCCCGCAGGGAGTCGGCGCGGATCACCTGGATGACGTTGACGTTGACGATGAGCAGGGTGAACAGCACCAGCACGCTGATGGCCACCTTGCGCAGGGGTGCGTTCACGGGCGGACGACCTCGGTGGGGGCGTCACGCTGCTGGTGATCGGTGCGGTGGTGGGTCGCGGTCATGGCCGGACCACCTCCGTGGGGGCGTCGGTGAGCTTCTGCGGGCTGGCCGGCGGCGGGGTGGCGGGGCGGCGGGCGGCGTCGCTGATCCGCACCAGCAGCGCGACCAGGCCGAAGTTGGCCACCAGCGAGGAGCCGCCGTAGGCGAGGAAGGGCGTGGTGATGCCGGTCAGGGGCAGCAGGCCGGTGACGCCACCGAGCACCACGAAGACCTGCCAGGCGATGGCGAAGGCCAGCCCGGCGGACAGCATCTTGCCGAAGCCGTCGCGCACGATCAGCGACGTGCGCAGGCCCCGCTCGACGAACACCAGGTAGAGCACGATGACGGCGACCAGGCCGAACAGGCCCAGTTCCTCACCGATCGCCGCGGCGATGAAGTCGCTCTTGGCGACCGGTACCTGGTCGGGGCGTCCGCCGCCGAGGCCGGCGCCGAACATGCCGCCGGTGCCGAGCCCGAAGAGCGACTGCACGACCTGGTAGCCGCCCTCGTCGATGTGCCCGAAGGGGTTCAGCCAGGTGTCCACGCGCACCCGGACGTGGCCGAACAGCTGGTAGGCGACGAACGCGCCGCCGGCGAACAGCAGCAGGCCGATGACCAGCCAGCTGGCGCGCTCGGTGGCGACGTAGAGCATCACCACGAAAATGCCGAACAGCAGCAGCGAGCTGCCCAGGTCGCGCTCGAAGACCAGCACCAGGATCGAGGCGGCCCACGCGAGGAGCACCGGGCCGAGGTCCCGGCCGCGGGGGAGCTCGAGGCCGGCCACCTTGCGGCTGGCCAGCGCCAGCACGTCGCGCTTGTCGACCAGGTAGGCGGCGAAGAAGACGACCAGGCAGATCTTGGCGAACTCGCCGGGCTGGATGGAGAAGCCGGCCACCCGGATCCACAGCTTCGCGCCGTAGACCTCCGAGATCGATGACGGGAGCACCCCGGGGATGGCCAGCAGGACCAGACCGACCAGGGCCAGCGTGTAGGCGAACCGGGCGAGCACCCGGTGGTCGCGGACGACGACCAGCACGGCGACGAAGAGCACCAGCCCGACGGTCGCCCACAGCAGCTGGATCGGGGCGTCCTCGCGCGTGGCGGGGGCGCCGACCTGCTCGCCGGCGATGTCCAGCCGGTGGATCATCACCAGGCCGAGCCCCACCAGGACCGCGACGCATGGCAGCAGCAGCGGGTCCGCGTAGGGGGCGAAGCGCCGCACGACGACGTGCGCCACCGCCCACAGCGCGGTGAACCAGGTGCCGAAGGTGGCGAGCTCGGGGCTCAGCGACCCGGTGACGGTCAGGTCGACGATGCACTGGGCGGCGAGGGTGATGAGCACCGCGAAGCCGAGCAGTGCGAGCTCGGTGCCCCGCCGGGTGGGGACCGGTGTGCCGCCGGTGGCGACGGCGCGCGGGTCGGTGCCGGGACCGGTCATCAGTCGACCTCCCGGCAGTCCACCCCCGGCTCGCCCGAGCTGGAGGGCCGCGCGGCCGTGCCGGTCGGGCTCGCCGTGGGGGTGTCAGCGGGAGAGTCGGCAGCGGAGGAGGTGGTGGCCGGGGGAGCCTGCTCGGTGGGCGCAGGCACGGTGGGCGCGGGCACGGTGGGCGCGGGGGCCGAGCTGGTGGGGGCCGAGCTGGTGGCGGCGGCGGTGCTCGGGATGGTGCGGCAGACGGGCAGGCGTTGATCGCGCAGGTTGGCGAGGATCCGCTCGGCGTCGGTCAGGTCGTCTGCGGCGATCCCGTCGGACACCCGGTTGCGGGCGGCCTGGGTCAGGTCGCTGGTGGCCAGGCCGGTGGTGTGGTCGAGCCGGTAGAGCTCGAGCCCGGCGATCGAGGCGTCGACGCCCCGGAAGACGGCGACCTCGTCGCCGTCGTCGGCCGCGGCGACGCCGACGAACCAGTGGCTCATCACGAACAGCCAGCCCCCCAGCGCCGCGGCGATCAGCAGCACCACCGCCGTCCCGCCGATCAGCGCGGTGCGCAGCGGGCGGCGGGCCCGGCCGGGGGACGGTCCGGCGGTGGCGCCGGCCACCGGCGGGCCCGGCGAGTTGTGCGCCAGGGCGGCCCGGCCCGCCGCCGACCGCGGGTCGACCTCCCGCTGGCCGGCGTTGTCCCCGGCGGCGCCGTCGACGACCGGCTCGATCAGCCCACCACGGCCGTCGTCCTCGACGACGTCGGCGACGATGCAGGTGATGTTGTCCGGCCCGCCGCTGCGCAGCGCCAACTCGATCAGCCGGTCGGCCGTCGCCTGCGGGTCGGCCTCGGTCAGCGCCTGGGCGAGGGTCTCCTGGCTGACCACCCCGGAGAGGCCGTCGGAGCACAGCAGGTAGCGGTCGCCGTCGCGGGTGTCGCGGATCGAGAGGTCGGGCTCGACGTCCTGGCCGTTGAGGGCCCGCAGCAGCAGGGAGCGCTGCGGGTGGCTGTTCGCCTCCTCCTCGGTGATCCGGCCTTCGTCGATCAGCGACTGCACGAACGTGTCGTCGTGGGTGATCTGGTGCAGCTGCCCGTCGCGCAGCAGGTAGGCGCGGGAGTCGCCGACGTGGCACAGCGCCACCCGGGCGCCGGCGAAGAGGATCGCGGTGAGCGTGGTGCCCATGCCCTCCAGCTGGGGGGACTCCCGGATCACCTCGCGCAGGTGCTCGCTGCCATCGAAGACCGCGGACCGGAGGGCCTGCAGCAGGTCACCCGAAGGGGCGTCGTCGTCGAGGTGCTCGAGCGCGGCGATCACCACCTTGCTGGCGACGTCACCGGCGGCGTGGCCGCCCATGCCGTCGGCGACGGCGAGCAACCGGGGCCCGGCGTAGACCGAGTCCTGGTTGGTGCCGCGGATCAGCCCGCGGTCGGAACGCGCGGCGTAGCGCAGGACGAGGCTCATGAGCGGAGCTCCAGCACGGTCTGCCCGATCCTGATCGGCTGGCCGGGGGACACCAGCAGCGGCCCCTGCACTCGCTGCTGGTCGAGGTAGGTGCCGTTGGTCGACCCGAGGTCCTCGACGTACCACTGGCCGCCGCGGTTGGTCAGCCGGGCGTGCCGGGAGGACGCGAAGTCGTCGGTCAGCACGAGGGTGGAGTCGTCGGCGCGGCCGATGAGGATGGCCTGGTCGCCGAGGGTGATCCGGGTGCCGGACAGCGGGCCGGCGGTGACCACCAGGTGACGGGGCCCGCGGGAGCGCTTGCGGCCGGTCTGCGCGCGTGGGGGCACCGAGGCGACCCGGCCCGCGCGGCCACCGAACAGGTCGGCGCGGACCACCCGGAAGGCGGCGAAGATGAACAGCCAGAGCAGCAGCAGGAACCCGAAGCGGAAGGCCTGCAGCACGATCTCAGCGGGCACCGGACCCCCCCGGGACCGCGGTCACGCGCCGTCCTGCCGGTAGACCAGCACGGAGTGGCCGATGCGGATGACGTCGCCGTCGGCGAGCTCCTGCCGGGTGACCCGGCGGCCGTTGACCAGCGTGCCGTTCGTGGAGCCGAGGTCCTCGACGGCGACCCGGTTGCCGGTCAGCTGGACGTCGGCGTGCTTGCGGCTCACCCCGGTGTCGGGTAGCCGGACGTCGGCGTCGGTGCCCCGGCCGAGCACGTTGCTGCCCTGCTCGAGGACGTGCTTGGTGCCCGGGCCGTCGACGACGAGCACGTGGGAGGTGCGCTGGCCCGCGAGGCCGACGGCGCCCGCATCGGGGCCGGGAGCGCCCTGCACACCCGCCAGCGGGGGGAGCGGCGGCAGGCCGGGGGGAGCTCCCGGTGCCGGCTCGGCGCGGTGCGGGGCGCCGCGGTCACCCACGTGGGAGGAGACCTCGAAGACCCCGGTGCGCAGTTCCTCGTCGCGCTCCAGGTGCACCTCGATGTCACCGAAGGTCTGGTACCCCTCGGACTCGACGTGCTCGGCGACCATGTCGGCCAGCTCGGCCGCCAGCTGCTCGGACCACTCGGCGAGGTTGTCGTGGTCGGAGGGCCCGAGGGTCACGGTGAAGACGTTGGGGGCCAGGACGCGGCCACCACCCATCACGGAGCGCTGCTCGTCGGCCTCGCGCTGCAGGGCGTGGGCGATCTCGGCGGGATGCACCTTGCCCTTGAAGACCCGGGCGAAGGCCAGCCCGACCATGCCCTCCAGTCGCCGCTCGAAGCGCTGCAGCACGCCCACAGTCGCTCCTCCGCCCTCTGCCGACCTCCCGTTGCCCTGAGCGTCGATCGTAACCGGGCGGAGCCTCCCGGACCGGTCGCACGCCGCAGGCGCTCCGGACGATCTCGTCCGCCCGGAGTGGAGGCCACCTGTCTACCAGCGTCCCGCCGCCGGGGTGGTCGCCGCGCCGGGAGAACCGGTACCGAGCGGTCTCCCAGGGGGTGCCGTCGGGTGCCTCCGCCGGGCTGCTAGTGTTCTCCCTCGCCAGGGCAAGTGGCGGAATGGCAGACGCGCACGGTTCAGGTCCGTGTGTCCGAAAGGACGTGGGGGTTCAACTCCCCCCTTGCCCACCAGTTCCTGGGGAATCCCCCAGGGGCTAGAGACAGAGACCGGCAGCGCCGCCCCAGGGGGGGCTGCCGGTCTTCTCTGTCCGGAGCCGGTGATGCGGCGCAACGATCCGCCGCTGCAGGGGCGACTGCGCCCGAGCAGCCACCCGGCACAGCTACGTCCATGCCTTCCGGACTGGACGCCCGTCACCGCGCCGCCGCTCGCGTCGCCGGCATCCGCTCGCCCTACCCGGGCACCGACGCGCTGCCGGCCAAGCCCGGTGCGCGTCACCGGGGCGATGCCGCCGCCGACGTCCTGGCGCCCGTCGTGCACCTCTCCGACCGCACGCCGAGGCCTGCACGCGACGGCGCCATCCGGCTCGCGCACGCGCCGCGGATCGACGCGCAGAACCGGGTCAACCTCGGCAAGGCGCTGGCCGCGCTGGGCTGGAACCCGCAGACCCTGCTCGTCGCCGCCCGGGAGAACGGCCACGTCGTCATCCGCGCCGCCGTCGACAGCCCGCTGCTGACCCGGGTGCCGGTCGACGCCAACCGGCGGCTGACCCTGCCGCCGGCCGTGCTCGCCGCCCTCGACGTCCGCTCCGGCGACCAGGTGCTGGCCGGTGTCGTCGTCAACACCGCGGAGCTGCACTTATTCGCAGCCGCCGATGCCCTGCAGCTGCTGATCGGTGCGCTGCCAGCCGCAGCGCAGGCCGAGGGCTCACCGGAGTTCGCGCCGGTCCCGCGGGCCGCCGGAGGCAGCCGAATCCGGAGCCGCTGGCAGGCCGCCGACGGCGGTGCTCGGACCGGTGGTGACGGCCGCGCGGGGAACTGACTGCCCAACTCACCGAGGTGCGCACCGTGCCGGTCGTCCAGACGGCAACCGAACGGAGCGAGCCCCATGTCCCGCAACACCACCATCCTCGCGCAGTACCTCTGCTCACTCAGCGAGGAGCCCGACGACGACTGCGACTTCGTGCTCGTCGAGAACTACAGGGACATCGCGGCGGTGATGAGCATGCCCTTGGGTCCCGACCGGGTAAGCAGCGACGACCGCTGGGCCGAGACGCGCAGCCAGGTGCTTCCCGACGGCCGAGCGTTCTACGCGGTCATCTCCCGCGAGGCCGACGGCGGGCTCGCGGCCACCGGGCACGCCGACCCCCACTCGATGGCGCGGGAGTACCTGCGCGTCAGCGAGGACATCCTGGGCCGCCCGCGCGGCACCAACATCGGCAAGGCCGGGGTTGACTACCTCCTCCACCGGATGGTGGCCGACGAGAACGACACGTTCTTCCAGGTCGTCGGGCTGACCTTCCACGGCGCCATCGGCGTCGTCTCCTTCGACCTCGTGGGGCTGGACGACCACGGCGAGCCCGTCCCGGGTACCGAGAGGAGCGTCTTCAGCCTCGACGGCTGGGAGGTCCTCTGACCGCGACTCCACCTGAAGGCCCTACACACGCTTCCGCGAGCGAGTGGAGGGCCTTCTGCCGTTCCGCGTCCAGGGGAGCTGAACGACGGAGCGACGGCCCGGGGCTGGATCACGGACGCCAGCCGGGCGCAGGGCTGCCCGGCTCGAGCCCCGCCGCGGTCCTCTCGCCGACGACTACGGACACCTGACCGTTCCCGCGCCAGCGTGAGAGCCGGCCCCGACCTCCCGGCCGGTGATCCTCGCCGCCGGCGACTGCGCAGCGGCCGATCGCCCGCACCGTCCGGGTCGTCAACACCCGAGCCGGCGCCGCCGGCCGCACCGAGGAGAACCCATGTCCAACCCCGAGCCGACCGCTGAGACCAGCCGCGAGACCGCCGCTCTCGCCGACCCTCTCGCCGAGTATGCCGCGGCGATGGCGAAGGTTCGCCAGCTCGTCGACGCCGGACTCGTCACCCCCGAGGCCCTGGGCTTCACGACCGCGGCCGCCGCCGGTGGCCCGGCCACCAGCCTCGTTCCCGGCGAGCGCATCACCGTCGCCGACCTGGCCACGAAGACCCTCGCCGGGCTCACCGGTGGCACGAAGAGGACGTACCGCTCTTACATCCGCTTCCTGGCCGAAGGCTGGCCGCTGGACGTGCCGCCGGAGGAGAAGGTGTACCAGGGCCTGGGGGCCATGTGGGCCGACGAGGTCCTGCCCAGCCACCTCGAGGAGGCCCTCCGCCACATCGAGTCCCGCGCCCTGGACAGCGCCGCCACCCGGGCGGTCAAGCGTGAGGCCGCTGGGCGGGAGGTCCGCACCAGCACCGCGGGCGGCGCGAAGTACAACGCCGTCGGCGCCTGGCGGCGCATGTTCAAGGTCGCTGTCAAGGACCGTCACCTCGCCAAGGCCTTCGACCCCTCTCAGGAGGTGGCCAAGCCCAAGCGCAACGACGGCACCCGGATGGCCTTCGAGCAGCACCAGCTCGACGAGGTGTGGGCGGTGGCTACCGGGACGGGCGACGACCCAGTGCTCGACGAGCACATCCTGGAGACCATCCTCATCGCCGGGGCCCGCCAGGAGGGCGTCCTCAACCTGACCCTCGGCGGGCTCGACCACGTCGAGTGCACCATCCGGCTCGACGAGAAGTTCGGCAAGGTCGTACACCAGCCGGTGCCGGACTGGTTCGTCGCCAAGCTGCACGCCTTCGCGGTCGGCCGGGGCGCGGCCCGGCCCGGCGACGCGGTCTTCCGCTACCACCCGGACAGCCGCCGACGCGGTGTCCCCATCGGCAGCCGCCGCTTCGACTACCTCTTCGAGGACCGCATCCAGGCCCGCCTGGCCTGGGCGGACAAGGAGCAGGTCACCGGCCACACCGTGCGCCACCACGCCATCACGGTGGTGGAGCGCGAGTTCAGCCACGCGGTGTCGGTGGCCTTCGCCAGGCACGAGCCCGAGGGCGTCAACGGCCGGTACACGGTGGCCCGGCCGAAGGAGGTCGCCGCTGCCGTCATCGCGCTCTACGGCGGCGACCACCCGTGGCTGCACCGCGAGCCGCGGCCTCGGACCGACTGAGCCCAGGCCTTCAACGTCAGCAGGGCCCCGCCACCAGGTGGGGCCCTGCCGCGTTCCGCAGCCAGCCAACTCGCCGCTCGTGGCACGCCCTGGTCATGCCGTTCGACGAACCCCGGGCGCGACTGCACTGCTCGGTGAGCCCCGGACCGTAGGGATCCGACCAACTGCCGAAGTGAACAGGAGGGCCAACCATGTGGGTGATCGTGCGCCAGGGGGACTGGGTGGGCGGCAATGACGACGTCCTGGCCATCGTGGGTCCGTTCGCGACCGAGGCCCAGGGCAGGGCGGCGATGGAGCGGATGCTGGCCGACCTGCCGACGCCTCCATTCCGGCACGAGCGACTCTCGTTGATCCACGGGGCGCCGGGCTGAGCGACGGGAGCACCGAGCACCACACGCCGTCGCTCGTGACTGCGAGTGGGGGAGCCGACGACCGGCGCCAGACAAGCCGAGGCTGCGAGCTGTCCACAGGCGAGCGCCACGGTCAGAAGTCGTCATCGACGGCGTCGGCCCGGATTCGCTGCGGGAGTAGCGCGAGCATGCGGCGGTTGTCCGCGACCCGCGCGGCGGCGGCGGACGGGCCGCCGAGCAGGTCGATCCCGAGGACGGTGGCGGCCTCGATCGCGACACCGAGGGTGACTGACGGGGCACCCCTCTCGACGGCGCGGACCGTACCGAGCGCCACGCCGACTCTCTGAGCGAGCTCGGTCTGGGACCAGCGGCGCTCGCGGCGGACCCGCGCGATCTCCGTGCCGAGGGCAATGCAGACCCCGCGCGTCGGCTCGGAGTAGACCGCCACGCGGCGGGGCATCGGACACACCTCCCTCAGTTGGCATGAGATTGCGCCTTACGAGACATAAGGCGCAATCTCTTGTCAATCTGCTAGTGGTTGAGGCCGGCAGAGCCCCCACTCGGAGCGAGACAAGCACCGTGGCGGGCGGGTCACGTGCCAACCGAGGTGAGCGGGTGGGGTTTGTCGTCCTCGGCGACCAGTAGCTGCTGGCGGTACAGACGGAGGTGTCCAGCGCCTGGCGGGCGCGGTCGGCGACCGCCGACGGTCACGAGGCACGCGGAACCCCCGCGGGCGATGGTTGCTGGGGGGAGGAGCGATCGCTCCTCCCCTCAGCGGGTGCTACAGCGGGTGCCCGCCGCGCGCGAGGGCGCGGGACGCTTCCTGCAGGTGACCGGTGAGAGTGCTGCGCAGCATCTCGGCGGTCGCGCGGATGTTGGACAGCGCCTTGTCGGCTTGTGACATGTGGCGTGTCAGCTCGTCCCATCTCGGGAGGAGTTCCAGCGCGTGATCGACCGCGCCCTGTGCGCGACCGAGGTCGACGGACGCGCCCGGCTGCTCTCCGGCGGCGATGACCAGGCTCAGCTCCCTGAGAACCGACAGCGCCAGGGTGAACGCAGCCGGATCATCGGCCGCGACGACGAAGTCGACCGCGCCGACCCGGCAGAACCGGCTCGGACCCGGGACGTGGGTTTCGTCCGGCACCACCAGCAGGCCGACAGTGGCCCGGCGAACACTTCGCGCATCGAGGAGGGCCTGCTGAGCTTCGCGGACGCTGAGTGCCCGGGTGCGGTTCTTGCACTCCACCGCGATGGTGGGACGCGCCCCGCTTCCGAGCACGCACAGGACGACGTCGCCCGCCTTGCGGCTGCTGCTGCCCGGCGCCGGCGTCGACCCCACGTGCTCGACCACGTCGCCGGTCGCCGCCGCGAAGGACGCGAGGTGGTCGGCGACCACGGTCTCCCAGGAGGCCCCGGCCACGTTCGGGTTGCGACGGCCGGCTGCCTGCCCCGCCTGCTGGGCCTGGATCATGCCGCGTACGGCGGCGAGCCCCTCGGCCAGTTCCCGGCGCGCGCCGTCGACGCTGGCGGTGATCTCCCTCTTGGCGGCCGACAGCGGTGACATCGGGTTCTCCGTCGACAGGGTGCTTCGTACCTGCTCCGTGTGGGACGAAACGACCCGGGCCAGCTGACCCAGGGCCTCCGCTTGGACGGTGCTCGCGGCCCGCCGGACCGCCTCCTGGACGTTCGCGGCTTCGCCGCCGAGCACGGCCGAGACCCGTGCCGGTAGATCGGCCAGCGCAGCGGCGGCGGCCTGGCGGGTGGCCTGCTCGGTGTCGGCGAGGCGAGCGGTGAGCTCGTCCAGCTGTGCGACGGTGGCCGTCGCACGGGTCGCGAGGGCCTCCTCGAAGCCGCTCAGGGCTCGCTGGACGACCGCGTCGACGTCGGTGCCGCGCTGCAGCTCGCCAGCCATCAGGCCGACGGTGACGGCACGGGTCACGGTCTCCTCGAGGGAGGCCGGGCCGTGCGCGGCCAGCTCTCGCCGGGCGATCGCGACCACCTCGCGGTGTGTCACCCGCAGGCGGCGGACCTCCAGGGCGTCGCCGGAGACGATGACGCTCCCGCTGCGGCCCCGCTGGGCCGGAAGGGCGGTCATCGCGGCAGCTCCGCCTGGAGCAGCTGAGCGACCGTGACGGGTGGCCCGTCACCGAGGCGGCGGCACGTCAGGCAGTCGGCAGCCCGGGTCAGCGGGTCGCCGGTGTGCTCGGCCTGCAGCAGGAGCAGATGCAGGCCGGTCTCGATCACCCGGAAGTCCTCCGGGTGGCGGCTGCGCAGTGCTTCCTCGATCGCCACGACGGCGTCGAGCAGCTCCCGCTCGTCGGCGCCGCCGTGGGCCTGGGCCGAGATCAGCCGGGACGACGCGGCCAGCCAGCTCGACAACAGCCGGCGGAGATCCCGGTCGCGGTGCGCGGCCTCGGCCGCGGGGGACGTCGGTCCGGGGACCGGCAGGGGACGGATGGATTGGGACACGGTGGGCCCTTCGGGTTGCTGGGCGCCGGGGGGGGGGGGGGGGGGGGGGGGGGGGGGGGGGGGGGGGGGGGGGGGGGGGGGGGGGGGGGGGGCGGGGGGGGGGGGGGGGGGGGGGGGCGGGGGGGGGGCGGGGGGGGGGG
>NZ_JBJGZY010000043.1:0-30899 GCF_054050755.1 Modestobacter sp. SYSU DS0511 | reverse complement strand
GGCACGGTGAGGCCAGGTGCACCGAGAGGACCCGGCCGTCGACCGCCTCGCGCAGCAGGTCGGCGTGGCCGGTGTGCCGGCCGTACTCCTTGCGCAGCCCGGCGAGGGGGTCAGACGGCGCCCTTGTCCGGGTCACCGGCCGGCAGCGGGCGCAGCACCCGCACGGCCAGCGGCTCGGCCAGGTGCTCGGAGACGGTCGCCATCATCGTGCGCAGCGCCTCGCCCTGACCGTGCGCGGCCATCGCCTCCTCGCTGGCCCAGCGCTCGACGAAGACGAAGCCCTGCTCGTCCTCCTGCACCGAGTACAGCTCGCAACCGGGCTCGGCGTGCACCTGCGGGACGGCCGCCAGCAGGGCCTGCCGCACCGCGTCGCGGCTCTCGGGCTCGGGCACCACGGTGGCGACGATGACGAACGACACGCAGACCTCCTGAGGTCGTCGGGGACGGCGGCGGAAGTGACCTGGCGCACGGCCGTCGGGAGGACGACGATGCCAGACGTGGCGGAGCCGACCGGGACCGGACCGCGCCCGCTGCGGGTGGCCGTGGTCGGCGCCGGTCCCGCGGGCATCTACGCCGCCGAGGCGCTGGCCGCCCAGGACGGCGTCCCGGTCGCCGTCGACCTGATCGACCGGCTGCCCACGCCGTTCGGGCTGGTCCGCCACGGGATCGCCCCCGACCACCGGAAGATGCGGGCGCTGCGCGAGACGCTGCACCACACGCTCGACCACGAGCGGGTGCGCTTCGTCGGCAACGTGGAGATCGGCGCCGACCTGTCGGTCGCCGAGCTGCGCCGGCACGTGGACGCCGTCGTCTACACCTACGGCGCGGCCGGTGACCGGGGGCTGGGCGTGCCCGGGGAGGAGCTGACCGGCAGCCTCGCCGCCACCGACGTCGTCGCCTGGTACTGCGGGCACCCCGACGCCGACCGGGCCCGGGTGGAGCAGGCGGTGGCCCGCGCCCGCGACGTCGTGGTGGTCGGCGTGGGCAACGTGGCGCTGGACGTCGCCCGGGTGCTGGTCCGCTCGCCCGCCGAGCTCGACCCGACCGAGATGCCGCAGCACGTCCTCGACGCGCTCGCCGCCGCACCCGTCGAACGGGTGACCGTGCTGGGCCGCCGCGGCCCGGCGCAGGCCACCTTCACCACCCAGGAGCTGCGCGAGCTCGGGCACCTGGCCGGAGCCACCGTGCTCGTCGACCCGGCCGACCTCACCGACCCCGGCGACGACGCGCTCGCCGCCGCCGACCGGCACGTGGCCCGCAACCTCGCGGTGCTGCACGAGTACGCCGGCCACACCGCGGAGCCCGGCAGCCCCGTCGTCCGGCTGCGCTTCCACGCCCGCCCGGTGCGGCTGCTGGGCACCGACCGGGTCACCGGGGTCGAGGTCGAGCGGACGACGGTCGACGCCGACGGGCGAGCCACCGGCACCGGGGAGCTGGACGTCGTCCCCGCCGACCTGGTGGTCCGCTCGGTGGGCTACCGGGGCCACCCGCTGCCCGGGGTGCCGCTGGAGGGCGGCACGGTGCCGCACGAGGCGGGCCGGGTGCTGCGCGACGGTGCGGTCAGCGCCGGCGAGTACGTGGCCGGCTGGATCAAGCGCGGGCCGACCGGGGTGGTGGGCACCAACAAGCACGACGCCCGGGAGACCGTGGCGAGCCTGCTCGCCGACGCCGCGGCCGGGCGGTTGGGCACCGGCGGCGACCCGGACGACCTGGTGTCCACCCTGCAGGCCCGGGGTGTGCAGCCGGTGCTGCTGCCGGACTGGCGGGCGATCGACGCCGCCGAGGTCGCGCTGGGCGCCACCCGCGGGCGGGACCGCACGACGCTCCACGAGCGCGAGGCGCTGCTGGCCGCGGTCCGGGCCGCCGCTGCGGCACCCTGACCGGGTGGCCGCTCGCACCTTCGCCGTCTCGTGCCTGCTGTACGCCGTCGCCGTCGCCATCCTGGCGCTGACCCTGCCGGACACCGTGCCGCTGCACTTCGGTGCCGGCGGGGAGGTGGACCGCACGGGGTCCCGTGCTGAGTTCCTCGTCGTCGCCGGAGTGGTCGGGGTGCTGCTGGCCGGCGTCCTCGGCGGCTTCGCCCGGTGGTCCCGGCGGCTGCCGCTGGAGCTGGTCAACGTGCCGCACGCCCGGTACTGGAAGACGCCCGAGCACGAGCCGGAGCTGCGCAACCGGCTGAGCACGGACCTGTACGCGTTCGGCGCGGCCACGATGCTCTTCCTGACGGCGATGTTCCTGCTCGTCGGGCAGGCCGCCGCGGCGGGCACCGGGCTGTCCGGCTGGGCCGTCGTGCTGCTGGTCGCCTTCCTGGCGGGAGCCGTCGGCTGGGCGATCTGGCTGGCCACCGCCCGCTACCGGCCCCCGGCCACCGGGCAGCAGTGAGCCGCGGTACGGCAGACTCGACGGCGTGACCGGTCCCACCACCGACCAGACGCCCGAGACCGACCCGGCGACCAAGCCGGCCGCGGCCACCATCTCCTTCGCGCGTGGCGCGCCGTCGACCGACATCGTCGACGTCGAGGGCCTCAAGCAGGCCGCCGTCGCCGCGTTCGACGCCGACCCGGCCGGGATGACCGGCTACGGGACGGCGATCGGCTACGTGCCGCTGCGCCGGTGGATCGCCGAGAAGCACGGCGTGCCCGAGAGCCACGTGCTGGTCACCAACGGGTCGATGCAGGCCGACGCGTTCCTCTTCGACGAGCTGGTCACCCCGGGCGCGGCGGTGGTCACCGAGCGGCCCACCTACGACCGCACCCTGCTGGGGCTGAAGAACCGGGGCGGCGACCTGCACCTGGTCACGCTGGAGGAGGACGGCGTCGCCGTCGCCGAGATCGAGGAGCTGCTGCGCAGCGGCGTCCGGCCGGCGTTCGCGCACGTCATCCCGAACTTCCAGAACCCGGCCGGCTACACGCTGTCGCTGGCGAAGCGGCGCCGCCTGCTCGAGCTGGCGCACGAGCACGACTTCCTGGTGTTCGAGGACGACCCGTACGTCGACATCCGGTTCAGCGGCGAGCCGCTGCCGCGGATGCTGGAGCTCGACGGCGGCGCCGACAGCACCCACGTGGTCTACGCCTGCTCGTTCTCCAAGACCGTCTGCCCGGGCATCCGGGTCGGCTACCTGGTCGGGCCGCCGGCGCTGATCGAGCGGATCCGGGTGCGGGCCACCAACACGTACATCGCACCGAACATGGTCGCCCAGGGCACGGTGTTCCAGTTCGTCACCGGGCCGCGCTACGAGGGCGCGCTGGAGACGGTGAAGAGCGCGCTGGCCGAGCGGGTCGGGCTGCTGGACCAGGCGCTGCGCACCCACCTGCCGCAGGCCACCTTCCGGCGTCCCGACGGCGGCTACTTCCTGTGGGTGTCACTGCCGGCCGGCGAGGGCCACGACGTCGCCCGGATCTCGGCCGAGGCCGCGGCGCGCGGGGTGGCGATCGTGCCGGGCACCGACTTCCTGCTCGAGGGCGGGGAGAACGCCTTCCGGCTGGCCTTCTCCGCGGTGCAGCCCGGCGACGTCGACGAGGGCGTCCGCCGCCTCGCCGAGGCCGTCGAGGCCGCGCGCAGCTGAGCCGGCGCGGACACCGGTCCGCGACGCTCGTGCTCTGCTCACCCCTGGTGAGCAGAGCACAAGCGTCCGGGCCCCCTCCCGTCGGCGCCGTCCACAGGACGGGCCCCCTCGTCAGCCGGAGTTGCGCAGAGCGGTGGCGACGCCGTTGATCGCCAGCTGGATGCAGCGGCGCACCAGCTCGTCGTCGTCCCCGGCCCGGCGGCGGCGCAGCATCTCCACCTGCAGGTGGTGCAGCGGCTCCAGGTAGGGGAAGCGGTTGCGGATCGACCGGGCCAGCGACGGGTTGTCGGCCAGCAGCCGGTCGTCGCCGGTGATCGCCAGCAGCATCCGCACGGTGCGCTCGTGCTCGGCGGTGATCTGCCCGAACACCAGGTCGCGCAGCTCCGCGTCGGGCACCAGCGCGGCGTACCGGGCGGCGAGCTCCAGGTCGGTCTTGGCCAGCACCATCCCCATGTTGGACAGCACGGTGCGGAAGAACGGCCAGCGCCGGTGCAGGTCCTGCAGCCGGGCCAGGCGCGCCTCGCGCCCGTCGGGGCCGTCGCCGTCGACCCAGGACTCCAGCGCCGAGCCGGTGCCGTACCAGCCGGGCAGCATGATCCGGGTCTGCGACCAGCTGAACACCCACGGGATGGCCCGCAGGTCGGTGATCTTGTCGCCGGCCTTGCGGGACGGCGGCCGGCTGCCGATGTTCAGCTCCGCCAGCTCCCGGATCGGGGTGGCCGCGCGGAACCACTCGACGAAGCCCGGCGTCTCGTGCACCAGCGCGCTGTAGGCCCGGCGTGCCCGCTCCGCGAGGTCGTCCAGGAGCGCGTAGGTCTCCTCGGCGTCGTCGTCCAGGCCCTCGGTGTCCAGCAGCGTCGACTCCAGCGTCGCCGCGACCAGCGCCTCCAGGTTCCGGCGGGCCAGGTCGGGGGTGGAGTACTTGGCGGCGATCACCTCGCCCTGCTCGGTGATCCGCAGCTGGCCGGCGACCGAGCCGGGCGGCTGCGCCTTGATCGCCTCGTAGCTGGGGCCACCGCCGCGGCCCACGGTGCCGCCGCGGCCGTGGAACAGCCGCAACCGGATGCCGTTGGCCCGCGCCACCTCGACCAGCTCGAGCTCGGCGCGGTACAGCGCCCAGTTGGCGGCCAGGTAGCCGCCGTCCTTGTTGCTGTCGGAGTAGCCGAGCATGACCTCCTGCTGGTCGCCCCGGTTGGCCACCAGGGCCCGGTACAGCGGCTGGTCGAGCATCGCGGTGAGGGTCGCGCCGGCGGCCTGCAGGTCGTCGATCGTCTCGAACAGCGGCGAGATGCCGACCGAGCAACGGGGGCCGTCGGCGCCGTCGGGGTCGAGCAGGCCGACCTCCTTGAGCAGCACGGCGACCTCCAGCACGTCGCTGACCGACTCGCACATGCTGATGACGTAGTTCGGGATGGTGCGCGGGCCCAGCAGCGCGACCTGCTCGGCAGCCGCGACCAGCAGGTCCAGCTCGCCGCGCGCCAGCTCGGACAGCTCGGCGTCCCGGCGCACCAGCGGCCGGCGCATCCGCAGCTCCCCGGTGAGCAGCTCGACCCGCTGCTGCTCGTCCAGGGCGGTGTAGTCCTCGCAGACACCTGCCCAGGCCAGCAGCTCGGCGAGCACCTCCTCGTGCACCGAGGAGTTCTGCCGCATGTCCAGCCCGCACAGGTGGAAGCCGAAGACCTCCACCGCATCGCGCAGCCGGGCGAGCCGGTCGTCGGCCAGCGCGCCGGCGCCGTGGCTGCGCAGCGAGGTGTCCAGGGTGTCCAGGTCGGCCAGCAGCTCCTCCGGCGCCAGGTAGGGGTCGAGCACGACCTCCGGCTGCTGCCCGGGCACCTCGCCGAGCACCCGCAGCGCGGTGGCGGCCAGCCGCCCGTGCATGCCGCGCAGCGCCCGGCGGTAGGGCTCGTCGGCGCGGAACGGGGAGTCGTCCCGAGCGGCGTCGGCCAGCGCGTAGACCTCGGGCGTGGGGCGGACCAGCCGGTCGGACATCGACAGCTCCGCGCCCAGCGCGAGCAGCTCGGCCAGGTGGTGCTCCAGCGCGGTGGCCGCCTGCCGCGTGGTGGCCCGGCGGACGGCGTCGGCGGTGACGAACGGGTTGCCGTCCCGGTCCCCGCCGATCCAGGAACCCGGCTGCAGCATCGGCTCGCGCAGCAGGTCGGCGTCCGGCCACCGCTCCCGCAGGGCGCGGCGCAGCTCGGTGTTGATCGCCGGGACGACGTCGAACAGCGACAGCTCGTAGTAGCGCAGCGCCTCGTCGATCTCGTCGGCCAGGCGCAGCCGGCTCAGCCGCAGCAGCGCCGTCTGCCAGAGCGTGAGCACCTCCCGCGACAGGCGGGCCGACCACGCCGGGTCCTCGGCCTCCCCCTGGTCCCCGCCGCGCTGCCGGATCAGCTCGCTGACCTGCCGCTGCACCTGGGAGATGGTGCGCCGCCGCGTCTCGGTCGGGTGCGCGGTGACCACCGGGACGACGAGGGCGCCGGCCAGCTCCCGCGCCACCGTGGCGCCGTCCAGGCCGGCCTCGTCGAGCAGCTGCAGCGAGGCGGCGAGGCTGCCCTTCTGCGGCGGGGAACCCTCGCGCCGGTGGTGCCTGCGGCGCCGCTCGTGGTGCACGTCCTCGGCGATGTTGGCCAGCAGCGAGAAGTGGCTGAACGCCCGGACGACGTGGTTGGCGCTGCGCGGGTCGAGCTCGGCGAGGCGCTCGGCGAGCTGGGAGCGGTCCCGCTCGTCGCGGCGGATCTCGAACGCCTGGACGCGGGTGGACTCGACCAGCTCGAGCACCTCCGGGCCCGCCTGTTCGGCGATCACCTCGCCGAGCACCCGGCCCAGCAGCCGGATGTCGTCGCGGAGCTGGAGGTCGTCGGTGCGGTCGTCGGGGAGGGCGGAACCCCCGGGGACACGGAGGTCGGCGACGTCGACAGTGGCTTCGGACACGGGAGGAGTATCCGGGCCGGGTGTGTCCGGCTGGTGACGGGGCAGGATCAGCGCATGACCGAGCTGCTCGCCGCGCCCGCCGACCCGTCCCCCGCCGAGCACGGGGAGGGCCCGGTCTGGGACGGCGCACGCGGGGAGCTGCTGTGGGTCGACATCACCGCCGGGCTGGTCCGCCGCGGCCGGGTGGACGGCGCCGGGACGGTCACCGAGCTGGCCGCGCACCGCGGCGGGGACACCGTCGGCGTCGTCGTCCCGGCCGCCGACGGCGGGTGGCTGCTGGGCGCGGGCGGCGGCTTCACCCACCTCTCCCCCGACGGTGAGGCGCGCGAGCTGCTGGAGCTGGGCCGCGAGGGTGGCACCAAGGAGACCGGCACGCGGATGAACGACGGTGCCTGCGACCGGGCGGGGCGGTTCTTCGCCGGCACCATGGCCTTCGACGAGTCACCGGGCGCCGGCACGCTCTACCGGGTCGACCTCGACGGCACGGTCACCGTCGCGATGCCCGGGCTGACCATCTCCAACGGCCTGGGCTGGTCGCCCGACGACCGCACCGCCTACCTGTCGGACTCCGGTGACTCGGTGGTGTGGGCCTTCGACTACGACCTGGACACCGGCGAGCTGTCGGGGCGCCGGGAGTTCCTGCGGTTCGACGGCTCGATCGGCGTCGCCGACGGGCTGGTCGTCGACGACGAGGGCTGCGTGTGGACGGCGATGTGGGGCGGGGGCGCGGTGCGCCGCTGGTCCCCCGACGGCCAGCTGCTCGCCGTGGTCGACGTCCCCACCGAGAACGCCACGAGCTGCTGCTTCGCCGGGCCCGACCGCGACCTGCTGGTGATCAGCACCTCCGCGCACGGGCTGGACTACGCCACCCGCACCGCCCAGCCGGGGGCCGGACGGCTGTTCACCGCCCGGCCCGGGGTGACCGGTCCCGCGGCGTACCCCTACCGCGGCCCGCTCACCGGCCTGCGCGAAGCCTGAGCTCCCGGCCCCTCGCGTCGAGGGGCCGGGAGCTGGCGGCCCTCCTGCAGGGGCCCGCCGCGAGCTGGCGAGCGGGGGGGGGCAGGAGGGTCCTTCCTCAGGCGCGCTCGGCCTTGAGCGCCTCGCGCATCTTCATCTTGCCGCTGGTGCGCAGCAGGGCCGCGGAGTAGACCCGCCCACCGATCCGGACCACCGCCGCGATCGCGATGAGCATGAGGACCACGGCGATGACCACCTCCCACCACGCGGCGGCACCGGCGGCCATCCGCACCGGCATGACCAGCGGGGAGAGCCCGGGGACGAGGGAGGTGACCGTGGCCAGCGTGCCGGTCGGGTCCTGCGCGGCCGGCAGCGAGACCACGAACCCGGCGATCAGCAGCAGTGACGCCGGGGTGATGACGCTGCCGAGGTCCTCCTGCCGGCTGACCAGCGAAGCGGCCGCGGCGAACACCGAGGCGTAGAAGGCGTAGCCGAGCACGAACCAGGCGACGACGCTGACCACGGCGCCGATCAGCCGGCCGGGCAACTCCACCACGTCGAAGGCCAGCGCACCGGCGACCCCGACCACGGCGATGACCACGATCTGCCCGAGGCCGAGCAGGCCGATGCCGATGACCTTGCCGGCCAGCAGCTGCCAGGGGCGCATGGTGGCCAGCAGCAGCTCGACCACCCGGCTGGACTTCTCCTCGACCACCCCCTGGGCGACGAACTGCCCGAACAGGATGAGCAGCCCGTAGAGCAGGAACACCCCGAGGAACGCGACGACCGCGGCCTCGGCGTCGGCGTCGGCGTCCGGGTCGAGAGAGACGACCTCCGCCTGGGGGGCCGGTTCGAGCTGCACCCCCGCGTCGCTGAGCTGGGTGGTCAGCGACAGGTTCGCCAGCGCCCCCTGCACCAGGCCCTCGACGCTCCCGCCGCCGGACTCGACCAGCAGTTGCGGCTGCGCGGCCGACGGGTCGAGCAGGGCGGCGTCGACGTCGCCGTCCTCGACGGCGGTGCGGGCGGCGTCCTCGTCGGCGAGGTCGACGACGGTGACGCCGGTGCCCAGCGCCTCGCCCTGGACCCGCAGCGCCTCGGTGACGGCGGCATCGCCGCCGACGACGCCGACCCTGCTCTCGTCACCGCCGCTGTTCATCACCACCTGGAAGACCAGCAGCCCGATGATCAGCAGGATCATCACGGCCGAGCCGACCAGGAAGCCCTTGTCCCGCAGCCGGGTGGAGATCTCCCGGCCGGCGACCAGGCGGACCAGCGCCGCCGGGCTCTGCGGGCGGGTCTGGTGCTGCGCCGGGGCGCTCACGCCGCCACCGCCTCGGGGGCCGGGGTGGCGCTGACCGCGTCGCGGAACAGCTCGACCAGGGTGGGTTCGCGCCAGGCGAAGTGGTTCACCCGGCCGGTGGCGACCGCGGCGTGCAGCACCTGCTGGTCGTCGGCGCCGGGGGCCAGCTCCAGGACCGTGTCACCACGGCTCTCCGAGACGACGCGCACGCCGGGCAGGCCGGCGGCCCAGCCGGCCGGGGCGTCGGGGACGACGACACGGAGCTGCCGGCCCTGGGCCGAGGCGCGCAGCTCGGCGACGGTCCCGGTGGCGACCATCGAGCCGCGGGCGAGGATGCCCACGGCGTCGCACAGCCGCTCGACCAGGTCCAGCTGGTGGCTGGAGAAGACGACGGGGACGCCGCGGCGGCACTGGTCGAGCAGCGCCTCGGCGAGCGAGTCGACGCCGACCGGGTCCAGGCCGGAGAACGGCTCGTCGAGGATCAGCACGTCCGGCTCGCTGACCAGGGCTGCGGCCAGCTGCACCCGCTGCTGGTTGCCCAGCGACAGCTTCTCCACCGGGTCACCCAGCCGCTCCCCGAGACCGAGGCGCTCGGCCCACTCGCCGGCCGCGCGACCGGCGGCGCCGGCGTCCATGCCGTGCAGCCGGGCGAAGTAGGCCAGCTGCTCGCGCACCTTCATCTTCGGGTAGAGGCCGCGCTCCTCGGGCATGTAGCCGATCCGGCGGCGCACCGCCTCGTCGACCGGGGAGCCGTTCCAGCGCACCTCGCCGGCGTCGGCGCGAGCCAGGCCCATGGCGATGCGCATGGTGGTGGTCTTGCCGGCGCCGTTGGAGCCGCAGAAGCCGAACATCTGGCCGGGGGCGACGGTGAAGCTCACCCCCTTGAGCACCTGGTTCTCGCCGTAGGCCTTGACCAGGCCGTCGATCTCGAGCACTGACCCTCCGTCGTCGTCGCGGCGCCGGGCAGTGATCTGCCCCGGCTGACTTTCCGTCGCGGAAAGAGTGGCGGACGACTTTCCGTCCCGTCAAGTGAACAGCTGGGTGTGTCGCCCAACGGCCGCGACGGTAGCGGCGTCCCATGCTGCGGGACAGCACCGTTTCCGGTGTCATCGGGCCATGACGACGGAGAACTCCCCGGCCCGGCCACCGGAGGGCGTCGGGCTGGCCGGCCTGCGGGAGGCCGCGGCGGGCTGCCGCGCCTGCGAGCTGTGGGAGCCGGCCACCCAGACCGTGTTCGGCGAGGGGCCGGAGACCGCCCGCGTGGTGTTCGTCGGCGAGCAGCCCGGTGACCAGGAGGACCGCACGGGTGAGCCGTTCGTCGGCCCGGCCGGGCGGCTGCTGGACAAGGCGCTGGTCGAGGCGGGGATCGACCGCCGCGACGCCTACGTGACCAACAGCGTCAAGCACTTCCGGTTCACGCCCACCCCGAAGCGCCGCATCCACCAGTCACCGGGCGCCGAGCACCTCGCCGCCTGCCGGCCGTGGCTGGAGGCGGAGTTCGCCGTCCTGCAGCCGGAGGTCGTCGTCTGCCTGGGCGCGGTGGCGGCGAAGGCGCTCATCTCCCCGTCGTTCCGGATCACCCGCGAGCACGGCCAGCTGATGCCCTGGACGCTGCCGGGCGCGGAGCAGGTCCCGGAGGCCGACCAGGACGAGGACGCCCCGCACCAGACGTGGATCGTCGCGACCACCCACCCCTCGGCGGTGCTGCGCACCCCGGACGGAGGCCGGCAGGCCGCCTACGACGCGCTCGTCGCCGACCTGAAGGTGGTCGCCGCCGCCCTCGCCTGAGGCGGATTGCGCGATGGAGCACCCTTCCCGAACCGGGAGAGGTGCGTCATCGCGCAATCGGCGGAAGGGTCAGCCGCGCTCGGGTTCGGGGAACCGGGCGCCGGCGGCCAGCTCCGCGCCGTCCTCGACCCGGGCCCGCCGGCCGACGAGGGTGATCTGGCCGTCGCCGCCGACCGTCGCCCCCTGCCCCACCACGACGTCGTCGTCCAGCACCGCCCGGGTCACGGTGGCGCCGGCGCGCACCCGGGCGCCGGGCAGCAGCACCGAGTCGACGACGGTGGCGCCCGGCTCCACGACCACCCCCGGCGACAGCACCGAACCGCGGACCTGCCCGGCGACCCGGGTGCCGCCGGAGACGAGGCTGCCCTCCACCGCCGCGCCGTCGAGCACCCGGGCGGCGCTGTGCCGGCCGCCACGGGTGTGCACCGGCCAGGCCTCCTCGTCCAGGTCGATGGGCGGCTCCGAGGACAGGAAGTCCCGGTGGGCCTGCCAGTAGGACTCCACCGTGCCGACGTCGCGCCAGTAGCCGCCCAGCGGGTACGCCCGGGCCAGCCCGTCCCGGGTCTGCGCGGGCAGCAGGTGGGTGCCCAGGTCCTCCAGCCCCTCCTCGCCGACCTCGTCGTCGAGCGCCTCGAGCCGGTCCAGCGTCGGGTTCGGGCTGAAGACGAACACCTCGTTGGTGGCGGTGGTCGTGGCCGGCTCGTCGGGCTTGTAGGCGTAGTCGGTGACCCGGTCGCCGTCGGTCTGCACGATCCCGTAGCGGGCCGCGTCGTCGGCGGCGACCTCGGTGGTCACCATGGTCACCTCGGCCCCGGACTCCAGGTGCGCGTCGACGACGGCACGGTAGTCGAGCTTGTAGACGGCGTCGGAGCTGACGACGACGAGCGCGTCGGCGCCGAACTCGCGGATGAGCTCGGCCTGCCGCCACAGCCCGTCGGCGGTGCCCTCGGTGAAGCCGGCGCGCTCGCTGGTGGCCTGGAACGGGGGCAGCACCAGCAGCCCTCCGGTCGTCCGGTCCAGGTCCCAGGGGCGGCCGTTGGCCAAGTGCTTGGACAGCGACGTCGGCTGGTACTGCACCGACACCCACACGTCGGCTATCTGCGAGTGTTCGCAGTTGGACAGCGGGAAGTCGATCAGCCGGTAGACCCCGGCGAACGGGACGGCGGGCTTGGCCCGGGTCTCGGTGAGCAGCTCCAGCCGGCCACCCTGGCCGCCGGCGAGCACGAGGACGAGGACCTTCGGGAGCGCCATGCGGCCTCCGTACCCGCTACGGCCCCGCGCAAGCCCGCCGCAGGTGTCAGCGGTCGGCGCGCTCGGCCATCCGGGCGCGGGCCTGCGCCGCGACCTCGTCCGAGCGCGAGGCCCGGAAGAACCAGAACGACGGGACGGCGACGGCGACCACGGCCATCGCGACGACGATGACCACGCCGCCGGAGACCATCGCCGCGGTCACCCCGACGCTGCTGGCCATGACGCCGGCGCGCAGGTCGCCCAGCCGCGGGCCGCCGGCGACCACCACGATGAAGACCCCCTGCATCCGCCCGCGCATCTCGTCCGGCGCCGCCGTCTGCAGCATCGAGGAGCGCAGCACCGCGCTGACCATGTCCCCGGCGCCCGCGACGGCCAGGCAGAGCACCGCCAGCCACAGCGTGGAGGCCAGCCCGAACCCGATGATCGCCACGCCCCAGACCGCGATCGCCGCGAGCACCACGGCGCCCTGCCGGTCGACCCGGCTCACCCAGCCCGAGGTCAGCCCCATCAGCAGCGAGCCGATCGACACCCCGGTGAAGAGCCACCCCAGGCTGTTCGCGTCGCCGGCGTAGGTCGTCTCGGACAGCTCCGGGAACACCGCCTGCGGCCAGGCGAACAGCATCGCGATCACGTCGACGACGAAGGTCATCAGCAGCACCGGCTGGGTGCGCAGGAAGGCGAACCCCTCCCCCACCCCGCGCACCGCGGCGCCCAGCCGCAGCGGGCCGGCCACCCCCTCAGGTGGGAGCGGTGGGAGACCGCGCAGCAGGAGGACGGCGGCGACGAAGCCCACCGCGTCGACCGTGTAGACGATCGACAGGTCGCCCAGGCCGATCAGCAGCCCGGCCAGCAGCGGCCCGACGATCACCCCGGCCTGCCGGACCGTCATGGCCAGCGCGTTGGCCGCGGCGACACCGTCCGCGCCGACCAGGGCCGGGATGACGGCGCTGCGGGCCGGCTGGTTGACCGCGGCGAACGCCGACACCGCGGCGGCGAGCACCCACAGCACCCACAGGTGACCGCGGCCGGGCAGCAGCGCCTGCACGGCCAGCAGCGCGCTGGTCACCGCGGCGCCGACCGAGCTGATCACCATCAGCCGGCGGCGGTCCATCGCGTCGGCGATCGCCCCGCCCAGCAGGCCGAACACCACCAGCGGCACCAGCGCGACCACCGACGTCAGCCCGACCATCAGCGACGAGCCGGTGAGGCTGTAGACCTGGTACGGGACGGCGACCAGCGTCATCTGCTGGCCGAGCATGGTGACGGCGACCCCACCGAAGACCCGGCGGTAGGCACGGTTGCGCAGCGGGGTGGTGTCGATCGCCCAGCCCCGGCGGCGCGGCACCGGCGTCGGCTCCTCGACCCCCAGCCCACCCTCGACCGGGTCGACCGGCGTCAGCTCCTCGCCGCCGAAATGGCCATCTTGGCGGTCCGAGGGACCGCCATCATGGCCATTCTGGCGGTCGGTGGGGTCCTTCCTCATGGGGCGAGGCGCTGCAGGACCCAGCCGCCGCCTTCCTCGTCATCCCGCACGAAGACCAGCCGGTCGTGCAGCCGGTCGGAGCCGCCCTGCCAGAACTCCACCCGCGTGGGCACCACCCGGTAGCCACCCCAGCTCGGCGGCCGCGGCACCGGTCCGCCCGCGGTCTCGGCGTCCAGCAGGCGCATCCGCTCGACCAGCTCGTCCCGGGAGTCGACGACCGTCGACTGCACCGAGGCGACGGCGGCCAGCTGCGCACCCCGCGGGCGGGGGTCCCACAGCGCGTCGGAGGCGGCGTCCCCGATGCGCTCGACGGTGCCGGAGACCCGCACCTGCCGCTGCTGGACGTGCCACGGGAAGACGACGGCGGCCCGCGGGTTGACCGCCAGCTGCGCCCCCTTGGCGGAGGCGTAGTTGGTGCCGAAGACGAAGCCGCCGGCGTCGTAACCCTTCATCAGCACGATCCGCGCGTCGGGCACGCCGTCGGCGTCGGCAGTGGCGACCACCATCGCGTTGGGCTCGGGCAGCTCGGCGGCGACCGCGTCGGCGAACCACCGGTCGAACTGCTCGACCCAGGTGGGGGCCACGGTCTCCTCGGAGAGGCCCTGGGCGTCGTAGTCCCTGCGCATGCGGATCAGGTCGGGCACGCCGCCATGCTGTCACCGTTGCAGCGCGCACCGCTGGGCGACCGGGTGCCCGGCTGCACGGCGGGCACCCAGCACGGCCTAAGTTGTGGACCGACCTGCACCGGCGTCCACCCCCACCCGCGCGCAAGGGAGCATGCGAGATGGCTGACGACTTCGTCCCCGGCCTGGAGGGCGTCACCGCCTTCGAGACCACGATCGCCGAGCCGGACAAGGACGGCGGCGCGCTGCGCTACCGCGGCGTCGACATCGAGGACCTGGTCGGTCAGGTCACCTTCGGCCACGTGTGGGCCCTGCTGGTCGACGGCCAGTTCGGCCCCGGCCTGCCGCCGGCCGAGCCGTTCCCGATCCCGGTGCACACCGGCGACGTCCGGGTCGACGTGCAGGCCGCGCTGGCGATGCTCACCCCGATCTGGGGCTACCGCCCGCTGCTGGACATCTCCGCCGAGGAGGCCCGCGACGAGCTGGCCCGCGCCGCGGTCATGGCGCTGTCCTACGTCGCCCAGTCCGCCCGCGGGATCGGCGTCCCCGCCGTGCCGCAGAAGCGGGTCGACGAGGCCGCGACGATCGTCGAGCGGTTCATGGTCCGCTGGCGCGGCGAGCCCGACCCGCGCCACGTCGCCGCCGTCGACGCCTACTGGACCTCCGCGGCCGAGCACGGCATGAACGCCTCCACCTTCACCGCCCGGGTGATCGCCTCCACCGGCGCCGACGTCGCCGCCTCGCTGTCCGGCGCGATCGGTGCGATGTCCGGCCCGCTGCACGGCGGTGCCCCCTCGCGGGTGCTGCACATGCTCGACGGGGTCGAGCAGTCGGGGAACGCGGAGGCCTACGTCAAGGGCCTGCTCGACCGCAAGGAACGGCTGATGGGGTTCGGCCACCGGGTCTACCGCGCCGAGGACCCGCGGGCCCGGGTGCTGCGCCGCACCGCCGAGCAGCTGGGCGCCCCGCGCTTCGAGGCCGCCCTCGCCCTGGAGCAGGCCGCGCTCGAGGAGCTGCGCGAGCGGCGACCGGACCGGCCGATCGAGACCAACGTGGAGTTCTGGGCGGCGATCGTGCTCGACTTCGCCGAGGTGCCCAGCCACATGTTCACCTCGATGTTCACCTGCGCGCGCACCGCGGGCTGGTGCGCGCACATCCTGGAGCAGAAGAACACCGGCCGGCTGGTGCGCCCCTCGGCCCGCTACGTCGGCCCGGACCCGCGCAAGCCGCAGGACGTCGAGGGCTGGGACACCATCCGGTAGGAGGACCCCGCTGCCCCCCACCACTCGCAAGCTCGCGGCGGGCCCCTGCACCGGGGCCACGCATCAACCGGAGGACGACGAGCATGAGCATCACCATCCCGACCGACCTGCTCCCGAAGGACGGCCGTTTCGGCTGCGGGCCCTCCAAGGTCCGGCCGGAGGCGCTGCAGGCGCTGGCGACCGACGGCGCCGGCCTGATGGGCACCTCCCACCGGCAGGCCCCGGTCAAGAGCCTGGTCAAGCGGGTGCGGGAGGGGCTGACCCAGCTGTTCGACCTGCCCGAGGGCTACCAGGTGGTGCTCGGCAACGGCGGGACGACGGCGTTCTGGGACACCGCGACCATCGGGCTGGTGCGCCGGAAGAGCGCACACGGCAGCTACGGCGAGTTCTCCGCGAAGTTCGCCTCCGGGGTCGCCGAGGCGCCCTTCCTGGACGCCCCGACGATCGCCAAGGCCGCCCCCGGCTCGCTGGCGCTGCCCGCCGGCGAGGCCGGCGTCGACGTCTACGGCTGGGCGCACAACGAGACCTCCACCGGCGTGATGGCGCCGGTGCTCCGCCCGGCCGGGGCCGACGACGACGCCCTGGTGCTGGTCGACGCCACCTCCGGCGCCGGCGGGCTGCCGGTCGACGTCCAGCAGTGCGACGTCTACTACTTCGCCCCGCAGAAGTCCTTCGCCAGCGACGGCGGGCTGTGGATCGCGCTGATGTCGGCCGCGGCGCTGGAGCGCGTCGCGGAGATCAAGGCGTCGGGCCGCTGGATCCCCGGCTTCCTGGACCTGTCCATCGCGGTGGACAACTCCGGCAAGGACCAGACCTACAACACCCCGGCCGTCGCCACGCTGTTCCTGCTGGCCGACCAGATCGACTGGATGCTCGGCCTGGGCGGGCTGTCCGGGGCGGTGGCGCGCAGCCAGGAGTCCTCGAGCCGGCTGTACGGCTGGGCGGAGAAGACGGCCTACACCACGCCGTTCGTCACCGACCCCGAGCACCGCTCGCTGGTGGTGGGCACGGTCGACTTCGACGAGTCGGTCGACGCGGCGCTGGTCGCGAAGACGCTGCGGGCGCACGGAGTGGTCGACGTCGAGCCCTACCGGAAGCTGGGCCGCAACCAGCTGCGGGTGGGCATGTTCCCGGCGATCGACCCCGACGACGTCAGCGCGCTGACCGCCTGCATCGACCACGTCGTCGGCCGGCTGTAGGAGAGGGGCCCGACCACTCCCCACGACGCGCTCCCCGCGCCGCGGGCCCCTGCAGCCGGGCCGTTCCAGCAGGTCACCTGGGCAGCAGCCAGGTGTCCTTGCTGCCGGCGTCCTCGTCGGCCAGCAGGGCGTCCTCGTCGGCCGCGACGCGGGTGAGCGGGGCGGGCAGCACGCGGGTGCTGCTGCCGGCGACGGCGAACACCCGCAGGCCCGCGCGCCGCGGCCGGACCACCCCGTCGACGACGGTGGGCACCGTGGAGGGCTCGACGGGCTCGCGGACGACGAACCGGTGCGGCGCGGCCTCGACCTCGGCGTGCAGCTCGGCCAGCTCGGCGGCCGAGCACCGCGGCCCGTGCACCGCGCCCTGCCCGGCATAGCCGTCGACCGGGACGACGACCAGCTCGTGCAGCCGGTCGCGGACCTCGGCCAGGTGCGCGTCCTCGGCGAGGGACCAGCTGGGCACGCCGGGCAGCACCGGCTCCTCGGCCAGGTAGAAGCGGATGAGCTCGGGCACGTACCGGTGCAGCGCCGGGTCGTCGGCGACGCCGTTGCCCGGCACGTTGGCCAGGGTCAGCCGGCCGGCCCGCACCGCCTGCCCGGTCAGCACGCCCAGCGGCGGCCCACCGACGGTGAGGCGGCCGGCGAGCTCGCTCTCGTCGACCCGCCGGTACAGGACGTCGACTGGCACCCGCTCCCCACGCACCTGGACGGCGACCCCGCCGGCCGGCGTCGCCCACAGGGTGTCCGGGGTGGCCAGCGGCACGCCCATCGCCTCGGCGAGCAGCCGGTGCTCGAACCAGCTGGTGCTGCCCGGCCCGTCGCTGAGCACCGCCAGCCGGGGGGTGCCGCTGCACGCCGGTGGGGCCGCCTCGGCCAGAGCCGCCCGCAGCACGGCCACGGCACCGGCCGGGTCGGCCAGCCCGCGCGCCTCGGCGTCGGCGTAGAGGCCGGGCAGCGCGGCCCGGCCGCTGTCCCGGTTGGCCAGGGCGTAGCCGAGGCCGACCGGCATCCGCAGCTCGTCGGCGAGCACCACCCAGCCGTGCGGCCCCTGCACGAGGTCGCACGCCACGACGGTGGCCCGGGCTCGGGTCGGGGTGCCCAGCTCCACGGCCTCGGGGCGGTGGCCGGGGCTCGCGCTGACCAGCCGGGCGGGCACCACCCCGGCGCGCACCACCTCCGGGCCGCCGTCCGGGTCGCTGCGGCGCCGACCGGCGGGGCGGTAGACGTCGGCGAGATAGGCGTTCAGGGCGCGGGCGCGCTGCTCGACCCCGCGCGCCAGGTGCGCCCAGTCGGCGGCCGGGAGCAGCCGCGGCACGGGGCACAGCGGCAGCGGGCGTTCGGTGAACCGCCCGTCGAGCCAGCTGCCCAGCACGACGCCCCGCATCTCGCGTTCCCGGCCGACCGCGAGAGCCGTGGCGGCGAGCCCCTCGCCACCGAGCTCGTCCAGCACGCGCGCCACGGGGGACCAGTCCGCGCGCATCCGGCCGGAGGCGTCGACCGCCTCGTCGGTGGTGGAGCCGGGGTAGCGGGCGAAGACGCCGGCTGTCTCGCTCATCGCCGGTCGTCTCCTGCGGGGTGGGCCGGGGGGCTGACCGGCGGCTGACTCACAGCCAGCGATCGAACCACTCCGTGACCCGCTCCGACAGGTGCAGCACGTTCTCCCGCCCCACGATCGTGTGGCCTTCCCCCCGGAAGAGGAGCAGCTCCGCGGGGGCGTCGCGCGCAGCGAGCGCCTGGTGCGCCTGTACCGACTCCAGCACCGGCACGTTGGTGTCCCGGTCGCCGTGGGTGAGCAGCACCGGGGCGCGGAGCCGGTCGAGCATCGTCATCGGGGAGATCGCGGCGAGCATGTCCCGGTCGGTGACCGGGTCGCCGTACTCGGTGACCGACGCCGCCGCCATCCACGGCTCGGTGCCGGCGAAGAAGGTGCGCAGGTCGCTCATCCCGGCCAGCGTCACGCCGGTGGCGAAGAGCTCCGGCCAGCGGGTCAGCGCCACCAGGGTCAGGAAGCCGCCGTAGGACCACCCGTAGGCGCCGAGGTGGCCGGGGAGGGCGATGCCGCTGGCGACCAGGTGGTCGACGGTGGCGGGGACGTCGGCGAAGGACGCCTCCCGGGCGTACAGGTCGTCGGCGGCCATGAAGGCGTGCCCGCGACCACCGGAGCCGCGCACGTTCGGCGCGAAGACGGTGAGCCCGGCCGCGACCAGCGACTGGGCGAGCGGGGAGTACGCGGGCCGCTCCTGCCCCTCCGGGCCGCCGTGGAAGCTGACCACGGTGCGGTTGGGGCCCTGCACACCCGGCGGGGTGTACAGCCAGCCGTCGAGCTCGGTGCCGTCGTACGACGGGTACTCGCAGCGCACCGGGGTGACCAGCAGCCGCGGGTCGGGCCGGCGGGGCGTGGAGGGCAGCGGCGCCGGCTCCTCCCCGTCGCCGTCCAGGGCGACCCGGTACAGCGCGCGGGGCGCCGTCGGGCCGGTCAGCTCGGCCAGCAGCGTGCGCCCGTCGGCCGCCAGCGACCAGCCGGGCATGACCGGCTGCGGCAGCGGCACCGACCGCACCAGCCCGCCGTCGGCGACCCGGCGGATCTCCAGCTGGGTGACGCCGTCGACGTTCCACACGCAGATCACCGTGCCGTCGAGGCGGACCGCGTAGGCGTCCAGGTCGGCGTCGGGCCGGGAGACGAGCACCTCCGCCTCCCCGGGGACGCGGTCCTCGCCGTGCAGCGGGACCCGCAGCAGCGCGGTCCGGTCGCTGCGGGGCACCCCCGGCCGGGGCGGCAGCGCGGCGCGCAGGAAGACCGCCGCGCCGTCGAGGGCGAACCGGCCGTCCTCGCTGGCCGCGCCGCCCGGCGCCCCCAGCGGGATGACCCGCCGCTGCACGCCGGTGGCGACGTCGACGGTGACCACGTGCCGGTGCCCGCGCGGACCGCGCCGGGCCAGCACGGTGCGCTCGTCGGCGGCGACGGCGGTGACCGCGAGGAAGCCGCCGCGGGCCAGCGTCCGGTGCGCCCCGCTGACGACGTCGACCAGCACGACGTCGGCGTCCGGGCCGTCGCCCGGGGCGATCGAGCAGACGTAGTGGCCCGGCTGCAGCGTCCAGCCGCCGGCGAACACCGTGGCGCGCGGGTCGTGCCCGGCGACCAGGTGCCGGTCGGTGCCGTCCGGGCGCACCGCCCACAGCTCGGCGCAGATCGAGCCGCCGGGGCTGACCAGGTAGGCCAGCCACTCACCGTCCGGCGACCAGGCCACCGAGACGACCTCCTCGCCGGCGCCCGACAGCACCGCCGGCGGGGTGTGCTGGTCGAGCGCGGCCACCTCCAGCCGCGGCAACCCGGAGCGGTCGCTGACGTAGGCGATCCGGTCACCCGTCGGCGCGAGCGCGGGGGTCCAGGCGCCGGAGGCGCCGGCGATCTCGGCGATCGCCAGCCGGACGGCGGTGGAGAGGCCGGTCCGGCGCAGCACGTCGGTCATGGCATCTCCTCGTCAGCGTCGTTCGGGGGCCCGGTGCCGGTCAGCGGGCCCCGGCAGAGTGGAGCAGACGCCGGCGGCGCGCCCTTCCGCACCACGCCGCGAGGTCCGTCACACGCCGGTCAGCGGATCCCGTGCCGCTGCAGCCAGAGCTCCAGCAGCCCCACCTGCCACAGCTGGTTGGCGCCCAGCGTGGTGCGGTGGGCGTTCGGGTCGGCCAGCAGCCGGTCGACGTGCTCGGGGCGGAACAGGCCCCGCTCCCGCGCCTCCGGCGCGTGCAGCGCCGCGCGCACCGTCTCCAGGTAGTCACCGTGCAGGTCGATGATCGCCGGCACCGGGAAGTAGCCCTTGGGCCGGTCGATGACGTCGGCCGGGATCACCTTCCGGGCGGCGTCCTTGAGCACGCCCTTGCCGCCGTGGGCGAGCTTCAGCTCGGGCGGGACGGCGGCCGCGAGCTCGGCGAACTCGTGGTCCAGGAACGGCACCCGGGCCTCCAGGCCCCAGGCCATCGTCATGTTGTCCACGCGCTTCACCGGGTCGTCGACGAGCATGACCGTGGAGTCCAGGCGCAGCGCCTTGTCCAGCGTCGTCTCCGCACCCGGCCGGGCGAAGTGCTCGGCGATCAGCTGCCGGCTCACGTCGTCCGCGGTCAGCCACTGCGGGGAGAGCGCCTGGGCCAGCCGGCTGTGCGGCTGGTCGACGAAGTGCCGGGTGTAGGCGTCGACGGCCTGGTCGGCCGGAACGCCGGCCAGCGGCGGGTACCAGTCGTAGCCGGCCATCACCTCGTCGGCGCCCTGGCCGCTCTGCACGACCTTCACGTGCTGGCTCACCTGCTGCGAGAGCAGGTAGAAGGCGACGGCGTCGTGGCTGACCTGCGGCTCGCTCATCGCCGCGATCGCCCCGTCGAGCCCGGCGTGCACGTCGGCGCTGGGGATCATCAGCCGGTGGTGGTCGGTCTCGAAGGTCTTCGCGACGACGTCGGAGTAGACGAACTCGTCACCCGAGCGCTCGCCCACCGCCTCGAAGCCGATGGAGAAGGTGGCCAGCCCCTTCTGCCCCTCCTCGGCGAGCAGGCCGACGACCAGGCTGGAGTCGATGCCGCCGGACAGCAGCACCCCGACCGGGACGTCGGCGACCATCCGCCGGCGGACGGCGACCCGCAGCGACTCGAGCACCCGCTCCTGCCACTCGGCCGGGTGCAGACCGGCGAGCTCCGGACGCCGCTGGTGCACCGGGCGCCAGTACTCCCAGTCGGTCTCGGTGCCGTCGGGCTCGTAGGTGCGCACGGTCGCCGGTGGCAGCTTCCCGACCCCGGCCAGGATCGTGCGCGGGGCGGGGACGACGGCGTGGAAGGACATGTAGTGGTGCAGCGCCACCGGGTCGATGGTGGTGTCGACCCCGCCGGCGCGGACCAGCGCGGGCAGCGAGGAGGCGAACCGCAGCCGGCCCGGCCCACGGCTCAGGTAGAGCGGCTTGATGCCGAAGCGGTCGCGGCCCATGACCACGCGCCCGGTGTCCCGCTCGACGACGACGAAGGCGAACATGCCCAGGAAGCGCTCGACGCAGTTGCGGCCCCAGCGGTGGTAGGCCTTGAGCACCACCTCGGTGTCGGAGGTGGAGAAGAACCGGTAGCCGGCAGCCTGCAGCTCGGCGCGCAGCTCCTTGTAGTTGTAGATGATCCCGTTGAAGACCAGCGTCAGCCCGAGCTCGGCGTCCACCATCGGCTGCGACCCGGCGTCGGTCAGGTCGATGATCTTCAGCCGCCGGTGGCCCAGGGCGACCGGGCCGGCCTGCCAGCCGCCGGAGCCGTCCGGCCCCCGCCGCTGCAGCTGGTCGCACATCGCGGCCACCGCCCCCATGTCGGCCACGCCGCCGTCGAACCGGACCTCACCGGAGATGCCGCACACGTGCTCCCCTTCCGCTCGTCGCGGAGGCGCCGCGCCGCGCCGTCCGTCTGACCACCATCCCCCGCGGGTGTTTCCAGCACATGACCCGGGCGGGGCTCGGCGCACGCCGAAGCTCCCATTCTGGTCGAGCCGTGCGCAGCCTGCGACCGCACCGTCGCCCAGGGTCGGGGGTGCGGCCGACTCCGTTGTCGAGCCGACGCGCCGGACCGGGCGTGTCCGTGGCGCGCGTCGCCCGGGCGGCCGATAGCGTTGCCCCGGTCCGCTCCCCCGGGCTCGCACCGGATCCTGCTGGAGGTCGCCCCTCATGCGCGCCCTGCGCCTCGTGGCTCTCTCCGACGACGGCAAGCACCTGGTGCTCGCCGCCGACGCGGTGCCCGCCGCCGACGGGTCGGCCCCGTCCGAGGACGTCGAGCAGTTCCAGCTGCCCGTCGACGACCGCCTGCGGAAAGCGCTGGCCGAGCACTCCCGGCCCCCCGGGCAGAGCTCCGGAGACCAGCTCCCGCCGCGGGTCATCCAGGCTCGCATCCGGGCCGGGGAGTCCCCGGAGGAGGTCGCGGACGCCTCCGGCACGCGGGTCGAGCGGATCATGCGGTTCGCGTACCCGGTGCTCCAGGAGCGGGCGCGGGTCGCCGAGCAGGCCCGGGAGGCGCGCGTCCGGCTGTCCGACGGCACGCCCGGCATCCCGCTCGAGGAGTTCATGTCCGAGCGGCTGCGGCTGCTGGGCACCGACGTCGACGCGATCCGCTGGGACGCCCACCGCACCGAGGACGGCGCCTGGCAGGTGCGCGCCGACTGGGACGCGGGCGAGAAGTCCGGCAGCACCCGCTGGCGCTACGAGATCCCCGCCAAGTCGGTGACGCCGGTCGACGCCGCCACCACGGACTTCGCCGAGGGCACCCGGCTGGTCCGGGTCGTCCCGGACGTCCCCGCCGGGTCGCCGGCCGCGCCGGCCGGCCGCCGCGGCATCTCCGTGGTGCGTCCCGGCGGAGCCGAGGAGCCGGCTCCCGACGAGGGCCCGACCGACGTCGACGAGGCCGACATCAACGGGGCGGACATCAACGGGGCCGGCATCAACGGAGCCGACCCCGATGCGGCGCCGGCCCACGCCGGGCCGGCTGCCGCGGACCCCGCGCCCAGTGCCGCCCCGGCCGCCCAGGTCGACCCCGACACGCAGGACACCGTGGTCCTCGGCCGCCTCGCCGAGCCGGGCGACGACCACGAGTTCGAGTTCGAGGACGAGGACGACCCCCGGGCCCGGATCCCCGCCTGGGAGGACATCGTGTTCGGGGTCCGCCGGCGCCGCTGACGCTCTCGGCGGGGAACCGGAACAGCTCCGGCGTAAAGAGGTCGCCGGTGCCACCCCCGCGGCATAGCCTGCGCTGGCCATGACCGAGACCGCCGCCCCTCCCGAACCCGACCGGGGGCGGCTCACCGCACTGGCCCGGTCGTGGCCCTTCGCACGCCCCTACCGCCGCCTGATCGCGCTGACCTTCGTGGCGGCGCTGCTGGCCAGCCTCACCCAGCTGGTGGTCCCGCTGGTCGTCCGCGGCATCGTCGAGGGCCCCATCGCCGACGGCGACCGCGGGGCGCTGGTGCCGCTGCTGGGGCTGGCGCTGCTGTTCGGGCTGGCCGAGGCCGCGCTGTTCTTCCTCCGCCGCTGGGCGATGAACGTCAGCAGCCTGCAGATCGAGCGCGACCTGCGCGACACGCTGTACCGCCGGCTGCAGCGGCTCCCGGTCGCCTTCCACGAGGGCTGGTCCTCCGGCCAGCTGCTCTCGCGCGCCACCTCCGACGTCGCCACCATCCGGCGGTTCGTCGGGTTCGGCGCGGTCTTCCTGCTGGTCAACCTGATCACCTGCGTCGTCGTCGGCGGCGTCCTGGTGGCCATCCACTGGCCGCTGGGCCTGGCCGTGCTGGCCACCAGCGCGCCGCTGGTCGTGCTCGGGATGCGCTGGGAGAAGCGCTACAACACCCAGTCGCGCCTGGTGCAGGACGAGCAGGGCGAGCTGGCCACCGACGTCGAGGAGGCGGTGCAGGGCATCCGGGTGGTCCGGTCGCTGGGGCGCGCGGGCTGGTCTTCGGGCGCTACGACCGCAAGGCGGTCCGGCTGCGCGACCTGCAGCTGGGCAAGGTGCGCACGCTCGCCCTGATCTGGTGCCTGTTCGAGTTCCACCCCCAGGTGACGCTCGCGCTGATCCTGGTCGGCGGCGCCCTGGCGGTGAGCAGCGGTGCGATGACCGCCGGCGCGCTCATCGGCTTCGTCGCCCTGTTCACCGTGCTGCTGTGGCCGATCCTCTCCCTCGGCTTCCTGCTGGCCCAGGCCCAGGAGACGGCCAGCGCCTGCGACCGCATCGGCGAGCTGCTCGACGCGCCGCTCACGGTCACCGACCGCCCCGGGGTGCGCCCGCAGCCGGTGGGCACGCCGGCCCGGCTGCGCTTCGAGCACGTCTCCTTCCGCTTCCCCGGCAGCGACGACCCCGTGCTGCGCGACGTCGACCTCGACGTCGCCCCCGGGGAGACGGTCGCGCTGGTGGGCGCCACCGGGTCGGGCAAGACGACGGCGACCGCGCTCGTCGCCCGGCTCCACGACGTCACCGGCGGGCGGGTGACCCTCGACGGCCACGACGTCCGTGACCTGCCGCTGGACCAGCTGCGCAGCGTGGTGGCGACCGCGTTCGAGGAGGCCACGCTCTTCTCGATGAGCGTGTGGGAGAACGTCACGCTCGGCCGGCCCGGTGCCGGGGACGCCGAGGTCGAGGAGGCGCTGCGGGTCGCGCAGGCCGGGTTCGTGCACGACCTGCCGTGGGGGCTGGACACCCGGATCGGCGAGCAGGGCCTGTCGCTGTCCGGCGGGCAGCGACAGCGGCTGGCGCTGGCCCGCGCGGTGCTCGGCCGGCCGTCGGTGCTGGTGCTCGACGACCCGCTGTCCGCGCTCGACGTGCACACCGAGGCACTGGTCGAGCGGGCGCTGCGCGAGGTGCTCGCCGAGACGACGGCGCTGGTGGTCGCCCACCGGGCCTCCACCGTGCTGCTGGCCGACCGGGTGGCGCTGCTCGAGGACGGGCGGATCACCGCGGTGGGGCCGCACAGCGAGCTGCTGGCGACGGTGCCGGCCTACCGCGAGCTGCTCTCCTCGGCGCCGGAGCTGGCCGGGGCCGGCGAGGGAGGTGCCCGGTGACCACCCCCGGCACGGGCGCGGCCGCCGCGACCTCCCCCGGTGGCGCGCCGGCCGACGCGCACGCCGACTGGCGTGGGGTCGCCGCGGAGGACGCCGGTGAGCTGAGCACCACGGCCAGCACCTTCCTGCGCGGTCGCTCCCGCCGGCTGCTGGGTGAGCTGCTGCGGCCGCACCGCCGGGCGCTGTGGGCGCTGCTGGCGGTGATCGTGGCGCAGAACCTGGCCTGGCTGGCCGGTCCGCTGCTCATCGGCATCGGCATCGACGTCGCGGTGCCGGCGCTGCAGGACGGGGACCCGTGGCCGCTGGTCTGGACGACGGCCGCGATGGTCGGCGCGGCCTGCGCCGACGCCGGGCTGCGCTACCTGTTCCTCACCGGCTCCGGCAGGGTCGGCCAGGCGGTGCTGCTCACCCTGCGCCGTCGGGTGTTCACCCACGTGCAGCAGCTGCCGCTGTCGTTCCACGAGCGCTACACCTCGGGCAAGACGATCAGCCGGCTGACCAGCGACGTGGAGGCGCTGGCGGAGCTGCTCGACGAGGGCCTGGACGGGCTGCTCACCGCGCTGTTCAGCATCCTGGGCATCGGCGTCGTCCTGCTGGTGCTCGACCTGCCCCTCGGGTCGGTCGCGCTGCTCGGCTTCCCGGCGCTGCTGCTCATCGGCCGCTGGTTCCAGCGCAACTCGACCATCGCCTACCGCCGCACCCGGGAGACGGTCGCGGCGCTGATCGTGCAGTTCACCGAGACCTTCGGGGGCATCCGCGCGGTCCAGGCGTTCCGCCGCGAGCCGCGCAACGACGAGCTGCACACCGAGCTGAACGAGGCCAACCGGCGGGCCCACCACCACGCCTTCTGGCTGATCGCGGTCTTCGTGCCGGCGGTCACCACCGTGGCCAACCTGGTCACGGTGGGCGTGCTCGGGTTCGGTGCACTGCGGGTGATGGACGGCGACCTGCGGGTCGGCGTGCTGCTGTCCTTCCTGCTCCTGCTGCGCCGGTTCTTCGACCCACTGCAGGACATCGCGATGTTCTACAACAGCTACCAGTCGGCCAGCGCCGCGCTGGAGAAGCTCTCCGGGGTGCTGGAGGAGCGCTCCACGGTGCCCGAGCCGGCCGACCCCACCCCGCTGCCGCACCCCGCCGGCGAGCTGGTGTTCGACGGGGTCCGCTTCGGCTACGGCGCGGCCACCGTGCTCCCGGAGCTGGACCTGACCATCCCGGCCGGGCAGACGGTGGCCCTGGTCGGCGCCACCGGCGCGGGGAAGTCGACGCTGGCCCGGCTGGCCGCCCGGTTCTACGACCCGCTGGCCGGGCAGGTGCGGCTGGACGGGGTGCCGCTGGACCGGCTGTCCGACGCCGACCTGCGCCGCGCGGTGGCCATGGTGACCCAGGAGAGCTTCCTGTTCTCCGGCTCGATCGCCGACAACATCGCGTTCGGCCGCCCCGACGCCACCCGCGCCGAGATCGAGGCGGCCGCCCGGGCCATCGGCGCCGACTCCTTCATCCGGTCGCTGCCGGAGGGGTACGACACCGACGTGCGCAGACGCGGCGGGCGGCTGTCGGCCGGGCAGCGCCAGCTGGTCAGCTTCGCCCGTGCCTTCCTCGCCGACCCCGCGGTGCTGGTGCTCGACGAGGCCACCAGCTCCCTCGACGTGCCCAGCGAGCGGCTGGTGCAGCGCGCCCTGCAGACGCTGCTGGCCGATCGGACCGCGCTGATCATCGCCCACCGGCTGTCCACCGTGGAGATCGCCGACCGGGTGCTGGTGATGGACGCCGGCCGGGTGGTCGAGGACGGCGCCCCGGCCGAGCTGGTCGCCGGCACCGGCCGGTTCGCCGGCCTGCACCGAGCCTGGGCCGACAGCCTGGTGTAGCAGCTGCACCAGGCGCGGAACGCGGGTTCCCCGATGATCGTTCGGGTAGAGAACAGGTCGTCGTCCGCGGTGGACGCACGGGTGGCCGGATCCCTCCGGTCGCCGCCACCGGACCGACCCCGAACGGAGGAAGACGTGTCAGCTTCGGTCTCGATGCCGCTCGGCGGCGTGCAGGTGGCGTCCTACGACGACTACCAGCAGGCCCAGCGCGCGGTGGACCACCTCTCCGACCAGAAGTTCCCCGTGGAGAACGTGACGATCATCGGCAGCGACCTGCGGCTGGTCGAGAAGGTCACCGGCCGGCTCACCTGGGGCCGGGCGATCGGCGCCGGCGCAGCCAGCGGTGCCTGGTTCGGTCTGTTCGTCGGCCTGCTGCTGGGCATCTTCGCGCCCGACGGCAGCAGCTGGATCGGCTCGGTGCTCACCGGCCTGCTGATCGGTCTGGTGTTCGGCGCGGTGTTCGCCGCGGTGGGCTACGCGGCCACCGGCGGCCGGCGCGACTTCACCAGCACCAGCCAGACGGTCGCCAACCGCTACGACGTGATGTGCAACCCGCAGTTCGCCGAGGAGGCGCGCGCCGAGCTGGCGCGGCTGTCGCTGCGCGGCTGAGCCCATCCCGGGACGGCGGCCGGGGGGCCGTCGTCCCGGCGGTCAGAACCCCCCGCTGCGGTGGCCCTGCGCGTCGGCGCCGCGGTAGGCATCGACGTTCCCCCGCACCGCGCTGCGGCTCACGCCGGCGCCGATGTCGCCGCGCACCTGGGCGCCCCGCGCCCGGGTGCGCCGGTCCATCCACCACGCACCACCCAGCAGCACGACCAACACCACCGTGGCGACCACCCAGAACGTCATGGCGGAACGGTAGTGCTACGCAACTCCGGGCACCAGGGCCGCGGCCGGCCGATCAGCGGAGCGCGGCGAAGGCGATCGCCGCCGCGGCGGCCACCCCCAGGGAGTCCACCCCGCTGCGCATCGGGATGCGGGCCCGCACCTGCGCCGCCGCCTGGGCCTCCGCGGTGAGGCCGGGCCCCTCCGCGCCGAGCAGCACCGCGGTCCGCGGGTGCGCCACCGGGTCGACCTCGGCCAGGTCCACCGCATCCGCCGCGGGCGTGAGGGCGACGGTGCGGTAGCCGGCCGCGTGCAGCTGCTCGAGGCCGGCCGGCCAGTCCGGCAGCACCGCGAACGGCAGCGACAGCACGTGCCCCATCGAGACCCGCACCGCGCGCCGGTACAGGGGATCGGCGCAGCGCGGGTCGAGCAGCAGCCCGTCGACGCCCAGCGCCACCGCCGAGCGGGCGATCGAGCCGAGGTTCTCGTGGTCGTTGAGCGCCTCGAGCACCGCCAGCCGCCGGGGCACGGCCGGGTCGGGGCCGGCGAGCAGCTCGGCCAGCGGCGTCGGTGGGCGGCGGTCGGCGGAGGCCAGCACGCCGCGGGTCAGCCGGAAGCCGATGACGTCGGAGAGCACCCACTTGTCGGCCTCGTACGCCGCGACGTCGTCCGGGAGGCCCAGCGCAGCGACCCGGCCGGGCACCCCGAAGACCGCGCGCACCCGGTACGGCGAGGCGAGCAGCCGCTCCACGGCCGGGACGCCCTCCACGATGACCGGCCCGGTGCCCCGCTCCGTGCCGGGTCGGCGGTCACCGGAGACGAGGTCGCGGAAGTCGGCGACCCGCTCGTCGGCCGGGTCGGTGATCAGCACGGGTTCGGCGGGCACGGCGCCGATCATCCCCGCCGCCGTCCGCCCGGGATCAGGTGACCTGATCGTGCGTGCTCCTGGCTCAGGCTGGGAGGTGAGCCAGGAGCAGGCACGGTGAGCTGAGCTGATCCCGGAGCGGCCACGGCGGGCGGGACGGCGGCGCGCACCGCAGGATCGCCTCGTGGACTCCCTGAGCACCGTGGTCGTCGGCGCGGGCATCTCCGGCATAGCCTGCGCCCGGGCCCTCGCAGCGGCCGGCCGGCCGGTGCAGGTGCTCGACCGGGGGCGCCGGCCGGGCGGGCGGATGGGCGGCCGCACCCTGCACGGGCGCCCCGTCGACCTGGGCGCCTCCTACCTCACAGCGGGCGACGACTCCCCGCTCCGCCCGGTCGTCGACGACTGGGTGCGCCGCGGGCTGGCCCATCCGTGGACCGACACCTTCGCCGTCGCCGGCCCGGACGGGATCGAGCGGACCACGACCGGGCCGGTGCGCTACGGCACCCCCGGCGGCCTGCGCAGCCTCGTCGTCGACCTGGCCGGGGGGCTGGACGTGGTCCCCGAGCGCACGGTCACCGCGGTGTCCGGCGGCGGCACCCCGACGGTGGACGGCGACCCGGTAGCCGCGGCGGTGCTGGCGGTGCCCGACCCGCAGGCGGCCCGGCTGCTGCCCGCCGGGAACCCGGTGCGTCCCCGGCTGGACGCCGACGGCTGGCGCCCGGCGGTCGCCGTCGCCCTCGGCTGGCCCGACCGGCGCTGGCCGGCGGACCTGCACGGGGTCTTCGTGCACGACCACCCGGACCTGGCGTGGGTCGCCGACGACGGCGCCCGGCGGGGCGACGGGGCCCCGGTGCTGGTGGCGCACACGACGGCGGAGCTCGCCGCCCGGCACCTGGACGACCCGGCGGGCGTGGTCCCCGCGGTGGTCGCCGCCGTCCGCCAGGTGCTCGGTGTCACCGGCGACCCGGACTGGGTGCACGCCCACCGCTGGGCGATGGCCCGACCGGGGTCGCCGCGGGAGGAGCCGTTCCTGCTCGCCGAGGGGCTCGGGGTGTGCGGCGACGGCTGGTCCGCACCGCCGAAGGTGGAGAGCGCCTTCCGCTCCGGCACCGGGCTGGGCCGGGCGCTGGCCGCGCCCCGCTGACCGAGCGCCCGGGAGGCCCACTCTCCCGGGGGAGGTCGGCCCGGCGGGCCTGCGGCAGCGGGCCGGACGGGCCGATGCTCCCCCGGTGTCGAGCCGCACCCCACCCGAAGCCGGGGGAAGCCCCGCCCGGTGGGGCGTCTTCCCGCGGCTCGCCGTGGGCATGGCCCTGCTGGGCCTCGCCGTCGGTGCGGTCTTCCCGCCGTTCGCCGAGGTGCTGGGCGTGCCGGCCCAGCACGCCACCGCCCCCTCCTTCCGCACCGCCTGCCTGGCCGCCGGCCTGGTGCTCGGCGGCGCCAACTGGTGGCTGGCGCGGGTGGTCATCGGCCGCCGGCTGCGGGTGCTCGCCGGCCGGCTCACCGCCGTGGCCCGGACCGTCGGCGACCCGGTGGCCGGGGACCACGTCAGCACCACCGCGCTGACCCTGCCGGTCGAGTCGGCCGACGACCTGGGGGCCACGGCCACGGCGTTCAACGCCCTCCTCACCGCCCTGGAGCGGGAACGCCGTTTCCGGTCGGTGGTGCACGCCACCAGCGACGTGCTGGCCCTGCTCAACCCCGCAGGCGAGATCGCCTTCGTCTCCGACTCGGTCACCGACGTGCTCGGCTGGTCGCGCGAGGACGTCCTCGGCCGCCGGGTGGACCACCTGCTGCACGACGAGGACGCCGACCTGTTCACCGTCGACGGCCACCCGGTCACCCGCGACCAGGACCGGTCTCAGGTCTTCGTGGTGCAGGCCCGGCACCGGGACGGCGGCTGGCGGCACCTGGAGGTCAGCTCCGCCGATCGCCGCGACGACCCGGTGATCGGCGGGGTGCTGCTGACCGCCCGCGACGTCACCGAGCGCCTCGAGCTGCAGCGCCGGCTGTCGTTCCAGGCCACCCACGACGACCTCACCGGCCTGCCGAACCGGGCCGCGGTGCTCGACCGGGCCGACGCGCTCCTCGCCGACCCCCGCGGCCGCGGCCGGCTGGCGGTGGTCTTCCTGGACCTCGACGGGTTCAAGGAGGTCAACGACACCCTCGGCCACGGGCACGGCGACCAGCTGCTGGCCCAGGTGGGGCCCCGGCTGCGGCCACTGGTGCGCGAGGGGGACCTGGTGGGCCGGCTCGGCGGCGACGAGTTCGCCGTCCTGATGCCGGGCGTCAGCGCCACGGAGGCGGGGGGGGGGGGGGGGGGGGGGGGGGGGGGGGGGGGGGGGGGGGGGGGGGGGGGGGGGGGGGGGGGGGGGGGGGGGGGGGGGGGCGGGGTCGCCGGTGTCCGGCCGCTTGCCACCCCCACCGACACCGCGA
>NZ_JBJGZY010000042.1:0-32522 GCF_054050755.1 Modestobacter sp. SYSU DS0511 | reverse complement strand
CCCCCCCCCCCCCCCCCCCCCCCCCCCCCCCCCCCCCCCCCCCCCCCCCCCCCCCCCCCCCCCCCCCCCCCCCCCCCCCCCCCCCCCCCCCCCCCCCCCCCCCCCCCCCCCCCCCCCCCCCCCGCCGCGGCGGGCGCGCAGCCGGGTCAACGCCTCCTCGAGGAGCGCGTCACCGTCCTCGTCCGAACGACGTTCCCGCACGTAGGCCAGGTGCGTCTTGTACGGCTCGGTCCGCGGCGCCGGCGGAGGGTTCTGCCGGTCGGTGCCAGCCGGCAGCCCGCACCGCGGGCAGTCCCAGGTCTCGGGCACCTCGACCTCGGCCGCGAAGGCGATCCGCGACTCGTGCCCGTTGGCGCACCAGAAACCGACACGGTGCCGCGGGGCCGCCTCACCGCGTTCGGCTTCTCCCATCGGGCCAGCACCCACTCGGCTGCCCCGGATCGCGTTCCCACCAGCCATGAACGGCCCCCTGACGTCGGCTCCGTCGGCGGTGACGAGTTGATCACCGCGCGGGCAGTCTAGGGCCTCTCAGGCGTTGCGCAGGTCACGATGCGGACACCGTCGGTACCGGCACGCGATCGGGAGGATGCTCTTCTCCAGCGGCACCCGCCCACGGGCCCGCCGTCGGCCCCGTCCAGGAGCTCGCCCCGAGCGTGCGAGGGGTGGGGCCCGGCCCCCTGCAGGGCGCGCCGCGAGCCTGCGAGGGGTGCGGGGCGGAGGGGTCCTTCGACCTTGCTCAGGCCTTGATCAGGATGCCCAGGGCGACGATGCAGACGGTCCAGAGGATCCCGAAGAGCACCGTGACCCGGTTGAGGTTCTTCTCGACGACCGAGCTGCCGGCCAGCGACGACGCGGCCGCACCACCGAACATCGACGACAGGCCACCACCCTTGCCGCGGTGCAGCAGGATCAGCACGATCAGCCCGATGCTCAGCAGCACGAGCAGCACGTTGAGGGCCAGTTCGATCACAGTACGTCTCCTGTCCCGTGGACCGGGGGTGTGGGGCGGTGGACCCCAGCCGTCGGGGGCTCTCGACCTGCCAGCCTAACCGATGCCGCTCGGGCGCTCGGCCCGCCGGCGCGACGCGGCGGTCAGCGGACGCCGGCGGTGGCGACGTCGTACCCGCCGTAGGGCTGCATCACCAGGCCGTTGCGCAGTCGCTGCCCGGCGAGCAGCTGCACCCGGTTCTCCGCCAGCGGCACGTAGGTGGCCGTCTCCTCGACCGCGCGCACCACCTGCCGCCACGCGTCGGCTGCGACCGCCGGCTCCGCCGCCGCACGAGCCGCGTCGATCAGCCCGTTCACCTGCGGGTCGTCCAGGCGCGCGTAGTTGGTGTTGCCGACCGGGCGCAGTGACCGCCCGTCGACCAGCGGTACCAGGAAAGACGCCGGCGTGGGGAAGTCCGCGGTCCAGGTGGCCAGCACCAGGCCGTAGCCGCCGGCGGTGACGGCGTCCCGGTTGCCGATGTCGGTGGCGTAGTAGGTGGCCGGGTCCAACGGCCGGACCTCGGCCTGGATGCCCACCTCGGCGAGCTGCCCGGCGACCACGCCGGCCATCTCCACGATCGTCGGCACGTCCGGCACGGCGAAGACCGTGCTGAAGCCGTCGGGGTGACCGCAGGAGACGAGCTTCTCCCGGGCCAGGGCGGGGTCAGCGTCCACCTCCTCGTCCTCCGGGCCACCGTCGAGCGCGCGCGGCCACAGCGTCGACGTGCGCACCACGTTGCCCGCACCGCCGAGGGCGTCCTGCACCGCGCGACGGTCGATCACGGCGGCCACCGCCGCCCGGCACTCGGCGTTGTTCATCGGGGCGACGGTGGTGGGCAGCGCGAGCAGGCGCAGTGCCCCCGTGGTCACGTCGTCGATCCGGCCCTCCAGGCCGCGGTCGCCCAGCCGGGCGGCGGTGGCCTGCTGCACGCCCGTGCCGGACAGGTCGACGTCCGCCGAGCCGGCGAGCAGCGCCTGGTCGCGGGCCAGGCTGGACAGCCCGCTGCGCACCACCACCCGGTCCGGCAGCCCGGTGCGGACGTCGTCGGTGGCCGGGTCCCACTCCGGGTTGCGCTCGAGCACCACGCCGGTCTGCGCGTCGACGGAGGCCACCGCGTACGGGCCGGAGGAGATCGGGTCGGTGCCGTAGCTGCCGGCCGTGTCGTTCTCCGCGGGCACCGGGCTGCTGGAGGGCAGCGCCAGCACGAAGGGGAAGTCCGGCGTCGGGGTGGTGAGGGTGAAGACGATCGTCCGGTCGTCGGGGGTGGCGATCGCCGGCAGCCCCAGCCGCTCCGGCGTCTCGTCCTGGTAGGGCCCGGCGTACGGGTCGGCCCGGTCGTCGAGCAGGTCGACGACGTAGGTCGGCCCGCCGACGACGACGTCGGAGGCGAAGGACCGCTCGATGCCGTACTTGACGTCACGGGAGGTGATCGGCCGTCCGATCTCGAACCGCACGCCTTCCCGGAGGGTGAACGTCCAGGTGCGGCCGCCGTCGGTGGTCGTGCCGAGATCGGTGGCCAGGTCGGGCACCAGCTCGTCGGTGCTGCCGGGCTCCGAGGAGTACGTGACAAGGGTGCGCACGTAGAGCCGCATCAGGTTCCACACGCCGGGCACGTAGGAGCGCTGCGGGTCCAGGCTGTCGATCTCCCCGGCCACCAGGCGCAACGTGCCACCGGGCTCGTCCGAGGGGCTCCGCACCCCGTCGACACCGCTGTTGACCTCACCGCTCTGCGTGGGCACCCCGGCCACCCCGGTGTTGCCCGCGCCGCACCCGCTGAGCACCGCGAGGGCGAGCAGGGCCGCCAGCACGACGGCCGGCCGCGCCGCGCCCTCTCGGGTGCGACGGCGGACCGGCCGTCGGTCGTTGCTGTGCATCACCGTGGTGCTGCTCCGCCCGGGTCGGTGCCGGCGGCGGTCAGCTCCCGTCGGCGGCGTGTCGGCAGATCGATGCGAACTCGTCAGCGTCCAGGCTGGCACCGCCGACGAGCGCTCCGTCGACGTCCGGCCCGGCGAGGATGCCGGCCGTGTTGCCGGCCTTCACCGATCCGCCGTAGAGGATACGGACGCGAGCGCCCGTCTCGGCGCCGAAGCGCTCGGCGAGCCGCGCCCGCAGCGCCGCACACACCTCTTGCGCATCATCCGGCGTGGCCACCTCACCGGTACCGATGGCCCACACCGGCTCGTAGGCGATCACGATGCCGGGACCGGCGCCCTCGGCGCCGACGACCTGCTCAGCGGTGAGGCCGGCCAGGGCCGCGTCGAGCTGGGCGGTGCAGTGCGCCACGTGGGTGCCGGCCCGGCGGACGTCGAGCCCCTCCCCCACGCACAGGATCGGCGCGATCCCGTGCCGCAGCGCGGCCTGGACCTTGGCCGCCGCCACCGCGTCGTCCTCCCCGTGCAGCGTGCGCCGCTCGGAGTGGCCGACCAGCACGTACCGGCAGGCCAGCGCAGCGAGCATCGCCCCGCTCACCTCCCCGGTGTAGGCCCCGGAGTCGTGCGCCGAGAGGTCCTGGGCGCCGTAGCCGATCTCCAGCTTGTCGCCGGCCACCAGCGTCTGCACGCTGCGCAGCGCGGTGAACGGCGGGACCACGACGACCTCGGCCGCCTCCAGCTGCTGCTCCTTCAGCGAGAAGGCCAGCTTCTGCACCAGGCCGATGGCCTCGAGGTGCGTGAGGTGCATCTTCCAGTTGCCGGCGATGAGCGGGCGGCGCCCTTCCCGGGGTGCCGGGGTGCTCTTCGTGCGTGCCATGCCGCCCCCTCAGTCCGCGAGCACCGCGAGGCCGGGGAGCTCCCGGCCCTCGAGGTACTCCAGCGACGCGCCGCCGCCGGTGCTGATGTGGCCGTAGGCGGCTTCGTCGAGGCCCAGCTGCCGCACCGAGGCGGCCGAGTCGCCACCGCCGACGACGGACAGCCCGTCGACGCCGGCGACCGCCTGGGCGACCCCGCGGGTGCCGCCCTGGAAGGGGGCCAGCTCGAAGACGCCCATCGGCCCGTTCCAGAAGACGGTGTGCGCACCGGACAGGGCCTCGGTGAACAGCTCGACGCTCTTCGGCCCGATGTCCAGGCTCATCTCGTCGGCCGGGATCCCGGTGGCCGGCAGCACCCGGGTCGGCGCGTCGGCGCTGAACTCCGGGGTGACGACGACGTCGACCGGCAGCACGATGCGGTCGCCGGCCTCGGCCAGCAGCCGCCGGCAGGTGTCGACCTGGTCGGCCTCCAGCAGCGACGTGCCGACCTCGAGGCCCCGGGCGGCGAGGAAGGTGTAGGTCATCCCCCCGCCGATCAGCAGCCGGTCGACCTTGGGCAGCAGCGCCTCGATCACGCCCAGCTTGTCGCTGACCTTCGAGCCGCCCAGGACGACCACGTAGGGCCGCTCCGGGCTCTCGGTGAGCCGGGTGAGCACCTCGAGCTCACGGGCCACGAGCCGGCCGGCGGCGTGCGGCAGCCGCTGCGCGACGTCGAACACCGAGGCGTGCTTGCGGTGCACCGCGCCGAACGCGTCGTCGACGTAGAGCTCGGCCAGGCCGGCGAGCCGGTCGGCGAGCTCGCCGCGGACGGCGTCGTCCTTGCTGGTCTCGGCGGCCTCGAAGCGGACGTTCTCCAGCAGCAGGACGTCGCCGTCGGCCAGGGCCTCGGCCTTCGCCGTGGCGTCCGGGCCGGCGACGTCGGCGGCCAGCGGCACCGTGGTGCCGAGCAGCTGGCCGAGCCGCGCGGCCACCGGGGCCAGCGAGAACTGCGGGTCCGGCTCGCCCTTGGGCCGGCCGAGGTGGGCCGCGACCACGACGCGGGCACCGGCCTCGCGGAGCGCGCCGATCGTCGGCAGGCTGGCCCGGATCCGACCGTCGTCGGTGATCCCGCCGCTGTTCTTGTCCAGCGGGACGTTCAGGTCGGCGCGCAGCAGCACGCGCCGACCCGACACCCCGTCGGCGATGAGCTCGTCGACGGACCGCATCAGAGCTTGCTGCCCACCAGGACGACGGAGTCGACGAGGCGGTTGGAGTAGCCCCACTCGTTGTCGTACCAGCCGACGACCTTGACCTGGTTGCCGAAGACCTTGGTCAGCCCGGCGTCGTAGATGCAGGAAGCCGGGTCGGTGACGATGTCGGAGGAGACGATCGGCGCGTCGGTGTAGACCAGGTACGGCGCCAGCGGGCCGGCAGCGGCGGCCTTGTAGGCGGCGTCGACCTCCTCGACGGTGACCTCGCGGGACAGCGTGACGGTGAGGTCGGTCGCCGAGCCGGTCGGCACCGGGACGCGCAGCGCGTAGCCGTCGAGCTTGCCCTTGAGCTCCGGGAGCACCAGGCCGATGGCCTTGGCCGCACCGGTGGAGGTCGGCACGATGTTCAGCGCGGCGGCGCGGGCGCGGCGCATGTCCTTGTGCGGGCCGTCCTGCAGGTTCTGGTCGGCGGTGTAGGCGTGGATCGTGGTCATCAGGCCGCGCTCGATGCCGAAGGCGTCGTTGAGGACCTTGGCCAGCGGGGCCAGGCAGTTCGTGGTGCAGGACGCGTTGCTGATGATCGTCTGCGAGCCGTCGTACTGCTCGTGGTTGACGCCCATCACGATCGTCAGGTCGTCGCCGGTGGCCGGCGCCGAGATGACGACCTTCTTGGCCCCACCGGCGTCGACGTGCTTGCGCGCGTCGTCGGCCTTGGTGAAGAAGCCGGTGGACTCGACGACGACGTCGACGCCCAGCTCCCCCCAGGGCAGGTTGGCCGGGTCGCGCTCGGCCAGCACCTTGATGGTCTTCTCGCCGACCTTGATGCCGCCGTCGACGACGGTGACGTCCTCGGCCAGCTTGCCCAGGATGCTGTCGTACTTCAGCAGGTGGGCCAGCGTCTCGTTCGTGGTCAGGTCGTTGACCGCGACGATCTCGATGTCCTGACCGCTGGCGGCCGCTGCCCGATAGAAGTTGCGGCCGATCCGGCCGAACCCGTTGATCCCGACCCGTACCGTCACTGCGGACCTCCCAGACCGTGTTGCCCTGCCGGACCGGTCGGCCCAGCGGCACCGTCGGCCGCGCGGGTGCGCGGCCACATTCCGCCCACACCCTATCGGCCCCCCGCGGGCTCCCCCGACGCCGCCAGGTGGACCCCCGGGAACGCCTCGGCATACGTCCGCGACGTCTTCCCGACCAGGTCAGGAAGACGTCGCGAACGTCTAGTGACGGACTGGAACGGCCCCGCCTCGGCCACGTCCGGAGGCTCGCCCCGAGCCTGCGAGGGGTGAGAGGGAGGCGGTCCTTCCGCTACTGGGCCAGCATGTCGTCGGTGACCACGGACTCGGTGTCCGGGATGCCGAGGTCCTTGGCGCGCTTGTCGGCCATCGCCAGGAGACGCCGTATGCGTCCGGCCACGGCGTCCTTCGTCATCGGCGGATCCGCGCGCTGGCCGAGCTCCTCCAGCGAGGCCTGACCGAACTCCAGGCGCAGCCGCCCGGCGACCAGCAGGTGCTCGGGTGCGTCCTGCCCGAGGATCTCCAGCGCCCGCTCGACCCGGGCGCTGGCGGCGACCGCTGCGCGCGCGGAGCGGCGCAGGTTGGCGTCGTCGAAGTTGGCCAGCCGGTTGGCGGTGGCCCGGACCTCGCGGCGCATCCGCCGCTCCTCCCAGGCGAGCACTGCGTCGTGCGCGCCCATCCGGGTCAGCAGCGCACCGATGGCGTCCCCGTCACGGACGACGACCCGGTCGGTGCCGCGGACCTCGCGGGCCTTGGCGGCGATCCCGAGCCGGCGGGCCGCGCCGACCAGGGCCATGGCGGCCTCCGGGCCGGGGCAGGTGACCTCCAGGGACGACGAGCGCCCCGGCTCGGTCAGCGAGCCGTGCGCCAGGAAGGCCCCGCGCCAGGCCGCCTCCGCGTCGCCGATCCCACCGGAGACGACCGACGGCGGCAGGCCCCGGACCGGCCGGCCCCGCTGGTCGACCAGGCCGGTCTGCCGGGCCAGGCCCTCACCGTGCTTGGCGATCCGCACCAGGTAGCGCACGCCGCGGCGGATGTTGCCGCCGGCGAGCACGCTCACCCCGCTGGTGTAGCCGTAGACCTCGCTGATGTCCCGGCGCAGCCGCCGGGCCACCGACCCGGTGTCCAGCTCCGCCTCGATCACCACCCGGCCGCCCACGATGTGCAGGCCGCCGGAGAAGCGCAGCAGCGCCGTCACCTCGGCCTTGCGCTCGGACGTCCTGGTGCACTCCACGCGGGAGAGCTCGTCCTTCACCATCGCGGTCATCGCCACGTCGTCCACCCCCGTGCCCGCACGGAGCGACCGGTCCTCGAGCATCCCGTCATCGCCATCAGCGGTGTTCCCTCTCCCCCAGGTGTGCCGGTCGGCCACCGGTGCCCCGGTACCCGACTCCCCGACGCCCGATCACCGGGCACCGACCACGGAGGCCAGTGCGGCGGCGAGCCGCGCGGGGTCGTGCTGTGGTGTTCCGTCGGACGCAGCGACCGGCGCCAGCACCAGTTCTGCACCGCATCCCTGCACAGCAGACAGGAGACCACGCCGGTCAACAACTGCAGCGGCATCCGCGATCACCGTGTGCAACGACACGCCTCCCAGATGTGCCTGCAGCACGGCGAGGTGCTCCTGGGGCGAGAAGCCGTCGGTCTCGCCCGGCTGCGGCTCCAGGTTCAGCACGACGACGACCCGCGCGGGGCTCGCCGCGAGCGCCGCCCGCAGGCGTGGCACGAGCAGGTGCGGCAGCACGGAGGTGTACCAGGAGCCGGGCCCCAGGCACACCACGTCGGCGCGCGCGATCGCCGCCAGCACCGGCTCGGGAACCGGCGGGTCGGCCGGCGACACCCGGATGTCCCGGACCCGCCCCGGGGTGGAGGCGATGGCGACCTGGCCGCGGATGCGCCGGGTCTCCTGCGGGTCGTCGGGGTCGGTGCTCACCACGGTGGCCACCAGGTCCAGCGGGACCCCGGCCATCGGGAGCACCCGGCCCCGGGCACCCAGCAGCTCCTCCAGCACTCCCAGGGCGCGCACGCTGTCGCCGCCGTACATCTCGGTGAGCCCGGTGAGCATCAGGTTGCCCACCGGGTGGCCGGCGAGCACCCCGCTGCCGCCGAGGCGGTGCTGCAGCAGTTCGGCCACCTGCGGGGCGCTCCCCCCGTCGCCGGCGAGCGCCGCCAGCGCCATCCGCAGGTCACCGGGGGGCAGGACCGGCATCTCCCGGCGGATCCGGCCCGAGGAGCCGCCGTCGTCGGCGACGGTGACCACCGCCGTCAGGTCCGTGGTCAGCCGCCGCCAGGCCGCCAGCGACGCGGCGAGACCGTGGCCGCCGCCGAGCGCGACGACGCGCAGCGGCGCGCCTCCGGGCGCGACCACTACTCGCGCCCCAGGTCGCGGTGCCGAGCGCTGGCCGGCACCCCCAGGGCGTTCAGCCGGCGGGCGAACTCCTCGGCGATCGCGACGCTGCGGTGCTTGCCGCCGGTGCAGCCGACCGCGAGGGTCAGGTAGCGCTTGCCCTCGCGCCGGTACCCGGGGAGCAGCAGGTCGAGCACCCGCATGTAGCCGTCGATGAACTCCGGCGCGTGGTCCTGCGTGAGCACGTAGTCGCGGACCTCGGCGTCCTGCCCGGTCCGCGGTCGCAGCTCGGGCACCCAGTGCGGGTTCGGCAGGAACCGCGCGTCCACGACGAGGTCGGCGTCCAGCGGCAGGCCGTACTTGAACCCGAAGCTGAGCACGGTGGCCACCACCTGCGGCGGGGCGCCGTCCGCGACGAACGCCGCCTCCAGGGTGTCGCGCAGCTGGTGCACGTTCAGGTCGCTGGTGTCGACCCACAGGTCGGCCTCCCCGGCGATGCCGGTGAGCAGCTCGCGCTCGGCCTCGATGCCGTCGATGAGCCGGCCGCTGCCCTGCAGCGGGTGCTCACGGCGCACCGACTCGTAGCGCCTGATCAGCACCTCGTCGCGGGCGTGCACGTACACGACCCGCGGGCGGTGGCCCGCGTCGGACAGCAGCCGGATCGACTCCTCGAGGTCGCTGGAGAACGCCCGGCTGCGCACGTCGACGACGGCGGCGAACCGGCGCAGGTCACCCCTTGCGCCGAGCTCCACCATCGGCTTGAGCAGGGCCGGCGGCAGGTTGTCGACGACGAAGAAGCCGAGGTCCTCCAGCACCCGCCCGGCGCTGTTCTTCCCCGCCCCGGACAGCCCGGTCACGACGACGACGTCCAGCGGTGCCACCTCGGTGCTGGCGCCGTCGGCGGACGGCGGGACGTCGGTCTGCGGCCCGGCGGGGGCGCTGTGGTCGGCCACGCTCATGCCCCCGCCCCGGTACCGGCCCCGGTCGCGAGCTCTGCGCCGGCGGCCGGCCGGACCCGACCCACCTCCGCCATCTCGCCGGCGTCGGCACCGGGGGCGGGCGCCGGCTCGACCTCGGGCTCGGGGTCCGCGGTGGCCGCCGCCGCCGTCGCCGTCGGCTCGGTGACCGCCGCGAGGACCGCCTCCGCGGTGCGCCGGCCGATGCCCGGCACTGCGGTGAGCTCCTCGACGGTGGCGGCCCGTAGCCGCTTGAGCGATCCGAACTGCTTCATCAGAGCCTTCCGCCGGGTCTCGCCCAGCCCCGGCACGTCGTCGAGGAGGGAGACCAGCATCGTCGTCGATCGTCGCTGCCGGTGGTAGGTGATCGCGAACCGGTGGGCCTCGTCGCGCACCCGCTGGAGGAGGTAGAGGGCCTCGGAGGTGCGCGGCAGGATGACCGGATCGGGGTCGTCCGGCAGCCAGACCTCCTCCATCCGCTTCGCCAGGCCGCACACCGCGACGTCGACGATGCCCAGCTCGGCGAGCGAGCGGCTGGCCGCGGCCACCTGCGGGGCACCTCCGTCGACGACCAGCAGGTTCGGCGGGTAGGCGAACCTCCGCGGCCGGCCCTCCTCCGCCGCGACGCCCTGCTCGTCGCGGCGGTCGGCCTCGTCCTTGAGGTGCCGGGCGAACCGGCGCCGGACGACCTCGGCCATCGCGGCGGTGTCGTCGGTGCCCTGGGCGACGGAGAAGCGCCGGTAGTCGGACTTCTTCGCCAGCCCGTCCTCGAACACGACCATGCTCGCCACCACGTTGGTGCCCTGGACGTGCGAGATGTCGATGCACTCGATCCGCAGCGGGGCGTCGGGCAGGTCGAGCGCCTCCTGGATCTCCGAGAGCGCCAGGGACCGGGCGGTGAGGTCGCTGGCCCGCTTGACCCGGTGCCGGGCGAACGACTCCTTGGCGTTGCGCTCGACGGTCTCCATCAGGCTGCGCTTGTCGCCGCGCTGGGGCACGCGCAGGGAGACCCGGGAGCCGCGCAGCTCGCTCAGCAGCTCGGCGTACACCTCGGCATCGTCGGGCAGCTCGGGCACGAGCACCTCGCGGGGAACCGAGTCACCAGCCTCACCGAGGCCGGTCTGCTCGTCGACGCCCCCGTAGACCTGCAGCAGGAACTGCTCGACCAGCTGCCCGGTGCTGACGTCCTCGACCTTGTCGATGATCCAGCCGCGCTGACCTCGGACCCGCCCGCCGCGGACGTGGAAGACCTGGACGGCGGCCTCCAGCTCGTCCTGGGCGAACGCGACGACGTCGGCGTCGGTGCCGTCGCCGAGGACGACGGCCTGCTTCTCCAGCGCCCGTCGGAGGGCCCCGAGGTCGTCGCGCAGCCGGGCGGCCTTCTCGTACTCCATCTGCTCGGCGGCCTCGGCCATCTCCCGCTCGAGCCGGCGGATGATCTGGTCGGTGCGCCCGCCCATGAAGTCGCAGAAGTCGTCGACGATCTCGCGGTGCTCCTCGGGGGTGACCCGCCCGACGCACGGCGCGGCGCACTTGCCGATGTAGCCGAGCAGGCAGGGCCGGCCGATCTGGCCGGCCCGCTTGAAGACCCCGGTGGAGCAGGTGCGGGCTGGGAAGACCCGGGTCAGCGTGTCCAGCGTCTCGCGGATCGCCCAGGCGTGCGCGTACGGGCCGAAGTAGCGCACGCCCTTGCGCTTGGGGCCCCGCATGACCTGCAGCCGCGGGTACTCCTCGTTCAGGGTGACCGCGAGGCTCGGGTAGCTCTTGTCGTCGCGGTACCGGACGTTGAACCGCGGGTCGAACTCCTTGATCCAGTTGTACTCGAGCTGGAGCGCCTCGACCTCGGTGCCGACGACGGTCCACTCCACGCTGGCGGCGGTGGTGACCATCTGCCGGGTGCGCGGGTGCAGACCCCAGACGTCGGCGAAGTAGCTGTTCAGCCGCTGCCGGAGGCTCTTGGCCTTGCCGACGTAGATGACCCGGCCGGCCGGGTCGCGGAACTTGTAGACCCCCGGGTCCTCCGGGATGCTGCCGACCGCCGGTCGGTACGTGGACGGGTCGGGCATGCCCCCAGGTTATGTCGGCACGCCGACACTCCGGCGCCCCGTCGACGACCTGCGGGAACGCTCTCGCCTCGGCCCTCGCAACCGCTCGCCATCCCCCGCCGACGGGCACAGCGGCGAGCGCCGCGCCCATCCCTGGCGGAGCTTGTGCTCTGCTCACCCGAGGTGAGCAGAGCACGAGCTCCGCGGGAGTCCGCTCGGGCCCGGACCCGGCGGCATGGTCGGGCCGGCGACGGCCTGCGGGAACGGCCTGCGGGAACGGCCTGCGGGAACGGCCGAGCCCCGCGCGCCGGTGGGCGCGCGGGGCTCGGTCGGGCCGTCGCCCGGAGAGGGTCAGCTGGCCTTCTTGCGGACCCGCTTCTTCGGCTGGGCCGCCGCGGCGATCGCCGCCGGGTCGAGGATGTCGGCGAGGAACCGGCCGGTGTGGCTCTCCGGCACGGTGGCGACGAACTCCGGCGGGCCCTCGGCGACGACGGAGCCACCGCGGAAGCCACCCTCCGGGCCCATGTCGATGAGCCAGTCGGCGCTCTTGATCACGTCGAGGTTGTGCTCGATGACGATGACCGAGTTGCCCTTGTCGACCAAACCCTGGAGCACCAGGAGCAGCTTGCGGATGTCCTCGAAGTGCAGGCCGGTGGTCGGCTCGTCGAGGACGTAGATGGTGCGGCCGTTGGACCTCTTCTGCAGCTCGCTGGCGAGCTTGACCCGCTGCGCCTCACCGCCGGAGAGAGTGGTGGCCGGCTGGCCGAGCCGGATGTAGCCGAGTCCGACGTCGGTGAGGGTGCGCATGTACCGGGCGATCGCGGGGATCGCCTCGAAGAACTCGGCAGCCTCCGAGATCGGCATGTCGAGGACCTCGGCGACCGTCTTGCCCTTGTAGTGCACCTCCAGGGTCTCCCGGTTGAACCGGGCGCCCTTGCAGACCTCGCAGGGCACGTAGACGTCGGGCAGGAAGTTCATCTCGATCTTCAGCGTGCCGTCGCCGGAGCAGGCCTCACAGCGGCCGCCCTTGACGTTGAAGGAGAAGCGGCCCGGCTGGTAGCCGCGGATCTTCGCCTCCGACGTGCTGGCGAACAGCTTGCGGATGTGGTCCCAGACGCCGGTGTAGGTGGCCGGATTCGACCGCGGCGTGCGGCCGATGGGTGACTGGTCGACGCCGACGACCTTGTCCAGCTGGTCCAGGCCGGTGATGGTGCGGTGCCGGCCGGGCACCAGCCGCGCGCGGTTCAGCTCGTTGGCCAGCGTGGTGTAGAGGATGTCGTTGACCAGGCTGGACTTGCCCGAGCCGGAGACCCCGGTGACGGCGACGAGGCAGCCCAGCGGGAAGGCGACGTCGATGCCGCGCAGGGTGTTCTCCCGCGCGCCCTTGACCACCAGCTCGCGGCCGGGCTGCGGCTGCCGGCGGACGGCCGGGATGGTGATCTCCTTGCGCCCGGACAGGTACTGACCCGTCAGCGAGCGCTCGCTCTCCAGCAGGTCCTGCACGGTGCCGCTGACGACCACCTCGCCGCCGTGCTCACCGGCGCCGGGGCCGATGTCGACCACCCAGTCGGCCTGCTTGATCGTGTCCTCGTCGTGCTCGACGACGATGAGCGTGTTGCCCATGTCGCGCAGCCGGACGAGGGTCTCGATGAGCCGGATGTTGTCGCGCTGGTGCAGCCCGATGGAGGGCTCGTCGAGGACGTAGAGCACGCCGACCAGCCCGGAGCCGATCTGGGTGGCCAGCCGGATCCGCTGCGCCTCGCCGCCGGCCAGGGTGGCCGCCGGGCGGTCCAGGGACAGGTAGTCGAGCCCGACGTCGACCAGGAAGGACAGCCGGGCCTGGATCTCGCGCAGCACGCGGTCGGCGATCACCTTCTCCCGCTCGCCCAGCTCCAGCGCACCGAGCCACTCCGAGGCCTCGCCGATGGACAGCCCGGTGACCTCGGCGATCGACCGGCTGTTGAGCTTGACCGCGAGGATCTCCGGCTTGAGCCGGGTGCCGTGGCAGACGGGGCACGGGACGTCCCGCATGTAGCCCTCGTACTTGTCCTTCATGAACTCGCTGTCGGTGTCCTCGTGCCGGCGCTCGAGGAAGGGCAGCACGCCCTCGAAGGCGGCGTAGTAGCTGCGCTCGCGGCCGTAGCGGTTCTTGTAGCGGACGTGCACCTGGTCCGGGGACCCGTGCAGCACCGCCTTCTGCACCTTGGCCGGCAGCCGCTCCCACGGCGTCGTCATCGAGAAGCCGAGCATGTCGGCCAGCCCGGAGAGCAGCCGCTGGAAGTACTCCTTGCTCATCGAGCCGGCCCACGGCGCGATGGCGCCCTCCTCGAGGCTCTTGGTCGGGTCGGGCACCACGAGGTCGGGGTCGACCTCCTTGCGGGTGCCGATGCCGGTGCACTCGGGGCACGCGCCGAAGGGCGAGTTGAAGGAGAAGGACCGGGGCTCGAGCGCCTCGAAGGACAGCCCGTCGTCGATGCAGGCCAGGTGCTCGGAGAAGGTCCGCTCGCGGGCCGGGTCGTCCTCGGGGAGGTCGACGAAGTCCAGCACGACCAGTCCGCCGGCCAGGCCGAGGGCCGTCTCGACCGAGTCGGTGAGCCGCCGCTTGGCGTTCTCCTTGACGGTGAGCCGGTCGACGATCACCTCGATGGTGTGCTTCTCCTGCTTCTTGAGCGTGGGCGGCTCGGTCAGCGGGTGCACGGTGCCGTCGACGCGGACCCGGGAGAAGCCCTGGGTCTGCAGCGAGCTGAACAGGTCGACGTACTCGCCCTTGCGGGCGCGGACGACCGGGGCGAGCACCTGGAACCGGGTGCCCTCCGTCATCGCCAGCACCTGGTCGACGATCTGCTGCGGCGTCTGCCGGCTGATCGGCTTGCCGCAGTTGGGGCAGTGCGGCTGGCCCGCGCGGGCGTAGAGCAGGCGCAGGTAGTCGTAGACCTCGGTGATCGTGCCGACGGTCGACCGGGGGTTGCGGTTGGTCGACTTCTGGTCGATCGACACCGCCGGGGAGAGCCCCTCGATGAAGTCGACGTCGGGCTTGTCCATCTGCCCGAGGAACTGGCGAGCGTAGGCCGACAGCGACTCGACGTACCGGCGCTGGCCCTCGGCGAAGATCGTGTCGAAGGCCAGGCTGGACTTGCCCGAGCCGGAGAGCCCCGTGAACACGATCATCGCGTCGCGGGGCAGGTCGAGGTTGACGTCCTTGAGGTTGTGCTCACGGGCGCCGCGGACGACGAGCCGGTCCATGTGATCCCTGTCGGTCGCAGTGGTTCTTGCTGGGTGGAACGCCGGGTCCGGCGGGCGGGCTTCCCCTCCGCGGTGTCGGCTGGGTCTCCCGGCCGGACCGGTCAGCCGGTGGCGACGGCGGGCCGGGCGCGGGGGTCGAAGACGGGCGCGTGCCGGCACCAGGGCAGCCGGCGTTCCAGCTCTCCGGCGAGCCACAGTAGTCGGGTCTCGCCACCCGCCGGGCCGACGAGCTGCACCGACGTGGGCAGCCCGGACCGGCCCGGGCCGGCGGGCAGCACGAGGGCCGGCAGGCCGGCCCCGTTCCAGGCGGAGGTCCACGGCGCCCAGCGGGCGTTGGCGGTGATGTTGGCCAGGAAGCCACGCTCGTGCCAGGGGCGGGCGGGCAGCGGCGGGCCGCTGACCACCGGCGTGAGCAGCACGTCGACGTCGGTGAAGAAGTCGGCCATCCGGGCCCGGAAGGCCGCGAGCGCTCCGGGCCGGAGCAGGTGGGCGCGCTGCACGAACCGGCCCAGTCGGGTGTGCACGCGGTGCCGGGGTTCGAGTGCGCGCCGGTCGACCCCCAGGGCGTCGGCGTCGGTGACCGGGCCGGCCAGCCAGCGGGCGACGACCGCCGCCGCGGCGGCCGGGGTGATCGGTGGCTCGCGGCGGACGACCGTGTGCCCGGCGGCCCGCAGCTCGGCGGCGACGGCGTCCAGCGCTGCCCGCCCCGCGGCGTCGAGGCGCACCCCGGGAACCGGGGACCGGGTGGAGACCGCGATCCGCAGCGGCACGGACGGCGGCGACGGCTCGGCCAGGGGTGCGCCGGACAGCACGGCGATGCCGGCGGCGAGGTCGGCGACCGTGGTGGCGAGCACCCCGTGCTCGGCCATGCCGTACCAGCTGTTCGCCCCGACCGCGCCCGGGACGACCCCCGTGCCCGGCTTCAGCGTGACCAGCCCGCAGGCCGCCGCCGGGAGTCGGAGCGACCCCATGCCGTCGTTCCCGTGGGCCAGCGGCACCGCGGCCGCCGCGACGGCCGCGGCGCTGCCGCCGGAGGAGCCGGCGGCCGACCGCGCGGTGTCCCAGGGGTTGCGGCTGACGGTGCCCGGGCCGTCGGTGGCCGAGTAGACGCAGAGCTCAGGTACCCGGGTGATCCCGACGACCACGGCGCCGGCGGCGCGCAGCCGCGCGACGACCGGGTCGTCGGTGGCGGCCGGCGACGGCGTGTGCGCCGCGGACCCCTCGGTGAGCACCTCCCCCGCGACGGCCACGTTGTCCTTCACCGCGACCGGGACACCGGCCAGCGGCAGCCGTGCGCGGTCGGGCGAGGCGTCGACCGCCGCGGCCTCGGCCAGCGCCGCCTCGGTGCGCACCACCCGGAAGGCGCCGACCCGCGGCTCGACGTCGGCCAGGTGCGCCAGGTGCGCCCGGACCACCTCGACCGCGGTCAGCTCGCCGGACCGGACCCGGGCGGCCAGCTCGGTGGCGGGGAGGCCCACGAGGGTGCCCGCCCCCGCCCCGGATCCCGACGCGGGGTCTGCGGGCGCGGCACCTGCACTAGCGTCCATGCGATCGAACCTAACCGTGGCCCCCGACAGTCCTCAGATCGGAGCGGGATGAACGACAGCTACACCGGTGACGTGCGGGTCGGCGGGCCGGCCGACGTCCGCGAGCTGCCCGGGCTGACCATCCGCAAGCTCGCGGTCAGCGAGATGGCGAACAACGCCTACCTGCTCACCGACAGCGGCACCGGCCCGGGCACGGGTCAGGCGCTGCTGATCGACGCGGCGGCCGAGCCGGAGGCGCTGCTGGAGCTGATCGACGCCGCCGACCTCCGCACCGTGGTCACCACCCACGGCCACTGGGACCACCACCGCGCGCTCCCGGAGGTGGTCCAGGCCACCGGCGCGGAGACCGTCGCGCACCCGGCCGACGCCGCCGACCTGCCGGTGCCGGTCACCCACCCGGTCGAGCACGGCGACACGGTCACCGTGGGCGACCAGGTGCTCGACGTCGTGCACCTGCGGGGCCACACCCCGGGCAGCATCGCGCTGGTCTGGCGGGGGCCCGAGGGCGCCGGCACCCACCTCTTCACCGGCGACAGCCTCTTCCCCGGCGGGGTCGGCAACACCCAGTCCGACGCCGCCCGGTTCACCAGCCTCCTCGACGACGTCGAGGCGCGGCTGTTCGGCGTCCTGCCCGATGACACCTGGGTCTACCCCGGCCACGGGGCCGACACAACGCTCGGCGCCGAGCGCCCACACCTCGCTGAGTGGCGCGAACGAGGCTGGTGACCTGGAGCAGGTCCGTCCGGGGCTGGTGCCCGCGCGGGCCAGCCGGTCAGGACGCCACCGGCTCCGGGAGCTGGTCGAGCAGGCGCTCGAGCTTGCGCTGCTCACGCCGGGACAGCCACCCGAGGAGGAGCACGACGGCCCCGATCACCAGGACGCCCGCCGCCAGGTAGCTGGTCCGGACGGCGCCGTCGACGAGCAGCACGGCGAGCAGGACCAGGGACAGTGCGAGGAAGCTGGCGAGAACCCACCTGCGCGCCCGCCGCATGCTCCGCAGCTCGCGGGTGAGCAAGGGTCGCCAGACCGCGGGGTCGGCGTCGTCCGGCAGCCGGCCCTGCTTGGCCGCCCGTTGCAGTTGGCCAAGCCGGTCCAGCCCGCCCATCCGCCGGCTCTGCCACCAGAGGACGACCGAGGCCCCGGCCGCGCCGCCGACGGTCCCACCGAGAGGGCCTCCCCAGTCGACCTGGCCGCCGTTGACGAGCGTGAACGCGCCGACCAGCGCCAGGTACACCGCACCGTAGGTCGCCAGCAGGATGCCGGCGACCACCCACCGCCGACGTCGGCGGGACATCGCCCGTAGCCAGTTCCCCAGCCAGTCCGACACGTCGGTGATCATGGGCCGTGCCGGGTGGCAGCGCCACTCAGCACCCGGGGTCGAGGTACAGCAGGGCGTAGGCGGCGAGCCAGTGCTCGACCATGTAGTCGCTGCCGCTCACGTGCGGCAGCGCCGCCGCGGCGTGCTCCTCGGCGGATGCCCGCAGGGTGGCGACGCGGCGGTCCGAGGACGGCAGGGCACCGGCGAGCCGGCCCAGGCACCACGCCCGGCTCAGGTTCAGCCCGTGCAGGTGCGCGGTCTGCCCGTCGCTCGCGTCGCCGACCACGGCGGGGCCGAACAGCGGCCCGTCGGCGAGGCCGGGCAGGAAGGCCGACAGCCAGGCCGGGAAGTCCGGCACGACGACGGACATGAGCACCGCCTCGACCAGGGACGGCGAGAGGAAGTCCGAGCCGGAAGGCTCCCAGCGCACCGGCGCGTCGGCGTCCGCACCGAACCACCGCCGGGCGGCATCGACGAGCATCCCGTCGGCACCCGCCCGCCGGGTGGCCGGCAGGGCCATCAGCAGGCCGAAGGCGCTGTTGGGGTGCAGCCCGGTGCGCACCGGGTAGGTCGCCGCGGGCAACCAGCGCGCGTAGGCGCCGAGGAAGTGGTCGGCCAGCGGCTGCAGGGTGGCGGCCCACCGCCGCGCGTCGTCCGGGGCGTCGGCCTCCGCCGCCCAGGACGCCGCCTCCTCCACCAGCGTGAGTGCCCAGGCCCAGCCGTAGGGCCGTTCCCACCCGGGGTGCGCCACCGCGTGCGCGACCTCCGCCGCGATCGCCTCCGGCGTCCAGTGCGCGTCGAGCACCGCCCGGACCTCCGCGGCCGGCACCCGGTCACCGGCGACCCGCAGCAGCCGGAGCAGCACCCAGTGCATCTCCACCGCGGAGTGCCAGTCGTAGCTGCCGTAGAACGCGGGGTGCCGGTCACGCGGGCGTACCGGCGCGTCCCCCGCCGCGCGGTAGTGCACGTACAACCCGTTGGGGAACTCCTCCTGGACCGTCCGTAGCGCGGTGGCGGCCAGCTCCGGGGCCGCGGCGCGCAGCTCCGGCGTCACAGCCGGGTGGCCGGGACGCTGAGCGTGTCGTCGCGCCGCCCGCCCGCCTCGCCGTCCACGGAGGCGATCACCGGCTCCTCCCCCACCGCAGCTGCCTGCCCCGCACCGGCCGGGAGCTCGGCGACCCCGGCCCGGTTCTGCGGCGTGGGCAGCCAGCGGGCCCACCAGCGCAGCACGTGCTCCAGCCGGGCCAGCCGGTGCTTGGGCCGGCCGGAGCGGGACAGCTCGTGGCCCTCGCCGGGGAACAGCAGCAGCTCGGTGGGCACGCCGCGGCGCTTGAGCTCCACGTACAGCCGGGTGCCCTGCTCCAGCGGGCAGCGCCAGTCCTCCTCGGAGTGGATGACGAACGTCGGCGTGGTGATCCGGTGCGCGTGCGCGAGCGCCGACTGGGCGGCGACCCGCTCGGGGTCGGTGCCCAGGTACTCGTCGGGGAAGAACCAGCCGATGTCCGACGACCCGACGAAGCTGACCGGGTCGTTGAACGCCCGCTCGCTGATCCCGGCGACGAACCGGTCGGTGCGGCCCAGCAGCAGGGTGGTCATGTAGCCGCCGTAGGAGCCGCCCATCAGCCCCACCCGGGAGGCGTCCAGCTGCGGGTCGGTGAGCGCGTCGTCGAGGAAGGCCAGCACGTCGTCGGCGTCGAGCTCCCCCATGTGCTCCTTGATCACCCGGCCGTGCTCCTGCCCGTAGCCGGAGGACCCGCGCGGGTTGCACATGAGCACCGCGTAGCCGGCCTCGACGTAGGCCTGGGTCTCGTCGAACAGGGTCCAGCCGTACTGGCTGAACGGCCCGCCGTGCACGGTGAGCAGCACCGGGTGCGGCCCGGGCCCGGGCGGGGTGGTCAGCCAGCCGTGCACCGGGTAGCCGTCGGGGGCGGTGGCGGTCCGCTCGCGCATCCGGTGCAGCCGGCCGGTCTCCTGCAGGGGGGCGCCGAACCCGGTGAGCAGCCGGCGTCGTCCGGGGGTGATCGCGATCAGCTCGCCGGCCGACCGGTCGTGCGCGACGGTGGCGACGACGACGCCCCCACCGGCCCCGGTCCCCCGCACCGTGTACGGGCCGTCGATCAGCGCCTCGGGCTCCCCGCCGGCCAGCGGCACCCGCAGCAGCTCGACCGCGCCGCGGCGCTGCACGCCGAACAGCACGCCGTCGGGCGTCACGACGGTCGCCGGGGTCTCGTCGCCCCGGTCGGTGGTCTCCGGGTCGAGCACCGGCGTGACCGGGCCGCCGCCGGCGGGCACCCGGCACAGCGTGGTGTTGCGGCCCACGAAGTCCCGGCCGGTGTCGCCCAGGTCGGGCTGGGCGGCGAACCAGAGGGTCTCCCCCGCCGGGTCCCAGGCAGGGTGGGCGCAGGCCGAGCGGCTCTGCGTGACCCGGCGCAGCCCGGACCCGTCGGGGCGCACCACGAAGACGTCGCTGACCAGGTCGGCGTCGGCCCGCTCGTGGCGGGCGGAGACGAAGGCGAGCAGCGCGCCGTCCGGGCTCCAGGCGACGTCGGCGTCGTCGTGGTCGCCGCCGGTGACCTGAACCGGCTCCGGCAGCGGGACGGCGGTGTCGTCGGCGTCGCCGGGCAGGTCGACGACGAACACGTGGCGGCGCCGGTCGGTGGTGAAGCCGACGTCGTCGCTGCGGTACTTCAGGGTGGTGATCAGGCGCGGCGCCTCCGCCGCCGGGGCGACGTCCTCGTCGGTGCCGTACCGGCCGGCCTCGGGCACCCGGGCCGTGTACGCCAGCCGCCGCGAGTCCGGCGACCAGGCCGGGGCGCCGGCGCCCAGGTGGTGGTCGGTGAGCCGGCGGGGGGCGCCGCCCGCGACCGGCAGCACGTGCAGCTGTGGCGCGCCCTTCGGCTCGGCGGCCAGGTAGGCGAGCCAGTGGCCGTCCGGGGAGAACGCGGGGGCGGAGTCGCGGTGCCCGGCGGTGAGCGGGCGAGCCGGAGCCGACCCGTCGGTGGGCACGGTCCACAGCTGGCTGCGGTACTCGTCGGCGTCCAGGTCCAGCCGGGTCACCGCGACGACCGCGGTCCGCCCGTCGGGGGAGACCGCGGGCACACCGGGGACGCGCAGCAGGGAGAGGTCGGTCGGCCGCATGTCCGCGACGCTAGCCCAGGCCCCGCGCGGGTCAGATGGTGAGCACCGCTAACGGGTGAGGACCTAGGGTGCCCGCATGACGCGACGCGTGTTCTCCGGCGGTCAGGTCCTCGACGGCACGGGCAGCCCGGCCGCGCCCGCCGACGTCGCGGTGCAGGACGGCCGGATCGTGGAGGTCGGTACGGGCCTGGACGGCGACGAGGTCGTCGACTGCACGGGCGCCACGGTGCTGCCCGGCCTGTTCGACTGCCACGTGCACGTGATGCTCAGCGGCGTCGACACGCTGCGGCACCTGCAGACGCCGTTCAGCTACGGCTTCTTCGAGGCCGCGCAGAACCTGCGGCGCACCCTCGCGCAGGGCATCACCTCGGTGCGCGACGCCGGGGGCGCCGACCTGGGCGTGGCCGAGGCGGTCCGGCGCGGGCTCACCGCCGGGCCGCGGCTGCAGATCGCGATCAGCATGCTGTCCCAGACCGGCGGCCACGGCGACGGCTGGCACGTCTGCGGGGCCGAGCTGCCGCTGCTCGGGCCGCACCCGGGCCGCCCGCGGACGATCGTCGACGGACCGGACGAGATGCGCCGCACCGTGCGCGAGCTGCTGCGCGCCGGCGCCGACGTCCTCAAGGTCGCCACCAGCGGTGGCGTGCTCTCCGCCCGGGACGACCCGCGCCACCCGCACTTCCGCCCCGCCGAGCTGGCCGTGCTGGTCGAGGAGGCCGAGGCCGCCGGCGTCGCGGTGATGGCGCACGCGCAGGGCGCGGAGGGGATCAAGGCCGCCGTCCGGGCGGGCATCCGCTCCATCGAGCACGGCATCTACCTCGACGACGAGGCGATCGAGCTGATGCTCGAGCACGGCACCTGGCTGGTGCCCACCCTCGCCGCGCCCCGGGCGGTGCTCACCGCTGCCGACGCCGGTGCGGCGCTCCCCGACGCGGTGGTGGCGAAGGCGCGCGCCGTGCAGGCGGTGCACGACGAGGCGGTGTCCCGGGCCGCCGACGCCGGGGTGCGGATCGCCATGGGCACCGACAGCGGCGTGGGCCCGCACGGGGACAACCTCAGCGAACTCGGACTGATGGCCGGCTGCGGCATGACCCCGGAGCAGGCCTGGCACGCCACCACGCTGTCCGCGGCGCGGCTGCTCGGCGTCGCCGACTCCCTCGGCAGCCTGGAGCCGGGCAAGCGGGCCGACGTCGTCGTGCTGGACGGCGACGCCCGGGACCTGACCGGGCTGGCCGGCCGGGTCCGCGAGGTGTGGCGGGACGGCGAGCTGGTCGCGGCCGGTGGCGCCGTCGTGGAGCCCGGGACGATGCCGCCCCGCTGACCCGGCTCAGCTGCCCCGGGGCTCCTCGACCACCTCGGCGCGGCCGGTCACCGAGGTGTCGGGCACGGTGCGACCGGTCTCGTCGGTCTCCACGGGCGGCTCGCCGGTCACGGCGGCCGGCCCCGACGGGGCCTCCTCGCCGCGGGTCTTCAGCAGGCTGGCCACGGTCGCCACCACGAGGACGACGAGGATCACCGCGAGTGACAGCCAGGTGGGCACGGTGGGCACCGCCTCCAGCGGGGCGCGTTCCCCGGCGAACGGGTACTGGTTCTCGTGCAGCGCCTCGAGGACCAGCTTCACCCCGATGAAGGCCAGGATGACCGCCAGCCCGAGGGACAGGTAGACCAGGCGCTTGAGCAGGCCGCCGAGCAGGAAGTACAGCTGGCGCAGCCCCATCAACGCGAAGACGTTCGCGGTGAAGACGATGAACGCCTCCCGGGTGAGGCCGAAGATCGCCGGGATGCTGTCCAGCGCGAACAGCAGGTCGGTGGTGCCCAGCGCCAGGAACACCACGATCATCGGGGTCCAGAGCTTCGTGCCGTCGCGCTCGACCCGGACCTTGCTGCCGTGGTACTCGGCGGTCATCGGGAGCACCCGCCGCATGCGGCGGATGAGCGCGTTCTCCTCGTAGTCCTCGTCCTCGTCGCGGTGCCGGACCAGGTTGACGGCGGTCCAGACCAGGAAGGCGCCGAAGAGGTAGAAGACCCAGATGAACTGCTCGATCAGGGCGGCACCGGCCAGGATGAAGATCCCGCGCAGCACCAGCGCGATGATGATCCCGACCATCAGGACCTCTTGCTGCAGCTTCCGGGGCACCTGGAAGCGGGCCATGATGATCACGAAGACGAAGAGGTTGTCGACCGAGAGCGAGTACTCGGTCAGCCAGCCCGCGTAGAACTCGGTGGCGAACGCCCCGTCGGTGACGGCGAGCAGCAGCAGCCCGAACAGCAGCGCCAACCCCACGTAGAAGGTGACCCAGGCGGTCGCCTCCTTCACGGAGGGCTCGTGCGGACGACGGGCGACGATCGCGAGGTCGGCGAGCAGCAGGACGGTGAGCCCCACGAACGTCGAGATCTCGAACCAGACGGGGAGCTCCACGTACCGGCACTCTACAAGTCAGTTGCACCAACCACCTGCCAGGACGTGGCGGGGGTTCGTGGTGCGCCCGCCCGCCGGTGCCCCAGGGACACCGGCGGGCGGGTCGTTCAGCTCCGGTCGGGTCGGTCGGACTTGGTGACCGCCGCCTGCCGGGGCTCCGGCAGGCCGTCTTCGGAGGCACGCTCGGGGTCGCCCGGGGCACCGATGTTCCGCCCGGTCCGGTCGGCGCCGGGGTCGCCCGCGCCGGTGCGCTGGGCCCGCCGGGCCTCGTCCTTCTTGTTCTTGCGCAGGCTGGCCACGGTGGTCACCACCAGGGTGACCAGGATGACGACCAGCGACAGCCAGGTCGGGATCTCCGGGATCGCGGTGACGTGCTCACCACCGTTGATGAACGGCAGCTCGTTCTCGTGCAGCGCGTGGATGACCAGCTTGACGCCGATGAACCCGAGGATGACCGCCAGGCCGTAGGCGAGGTACACCAGCTTGTCGAGCAGGCCGTCGAGCAGGAAGAACAGCTGCCGCAGGCCGAGCAGGGCGAAGGCGTTGGCGGTGAAGACCAGGTAGGTCTCCTGGGTGAGGCCGAAGATGGCCGGGATCGAGTCGACGGCGAAGAGGATGTCGGCGCTGCCGATGGCGATCAGCGCGATGGCCAGCGGGGTGATGTGGCGCTTGCCGTCGATCTTCGCGGTGAGCCGGTCGGAGTGGTACTCCTGCGTCGTCGGCAGCACCTTGCGGGTCAGCCGCAGGACGGCGTTCTCCTTGAACTCCTCGTCCTCGTCGTGCCCGCCGCTGCGCGCCTGCGCGATCGCCGTCCAGATGAGGAAGCCGCCGAAGATGTAGAAGACGAAGCTGAAGTTCTCGATGGCGGCGGCGCCGACGAAGATGAACAGCGTTCGCAGCACGAGCGCGAAGGCGATGCCGAAGAGCAGCACCTTCTGCTGCAGCTCCCGGGGCACGGCGAAGCTGGCCATGATCAGCACGAAGACGAAGAGGTTGTCGACCGAGAGGCTCTTCTCGGTGACCCAGCCGGCGAAGTACTCACCGCCGTACGTGCCGCCGGCGAACCAGAGCACCAGCAGTCCGAAGACCAGCGCGATGCCGACGTAGACCGCCGACCAGGTGGCCGACTCCTTCAGCGTGGGGGCGTGCGGGGTGCGGACGTGTCCGACGAAGTCGAACACCAGCATCCCGATGATGGCGGCGACGGTGATCGCCCAGACCCAGAGTGGGACGTCCAACGGATTCCTCCGGTTCACTGGCAGCTGTCAGTACCGGAGGTCTCTCCCGCCGTCCCGGACCCGGGCCGACCGACAGGGCCGGGGTCGGGGCGACCCGTGCTGACGACCACTGCCGCGCAGGGATACTCCCCTCCACGTCGGACCATGTCACCACCGGCAGCAGCCGCGCCGCTACTCGAGCGCCCGCAGTGGGGGTCCGCTGCCGCCCAACGCGCGAACCGCCCGGGGAGTTCCCGCCCCACCCGGCCTCCTCGCAGGGGCCCGCCGCGAGCCTCGGACGGCCTCGTCCGGAGGCTCGCCCGAGCTTGCGAGGGATGAGGGGGACGAGGCCCTTCTCGGGGGGCGAGGGGGTCCTTCTTCAGGCGTGTGCGGCGTCGAGCTGGCGCAGTTCCTTCTTCAGCTCGGTCAGCTCGTCGCGCAGCCGCGCGGCGACCTCGAACTGGAGCTCCCGGGCGGCGGCGAGCATCTGGTCGTTCATCTGCGTGATCATGTCGGCGAGCTCGTTGCGCGGCAGCCCCTGCACGTCGATCGAGCCGGGCTTGCCCTTGCTCTTCGACGAGAGCCCGGGCACGGGGGCCTTGCCGCGGGACTGCTGCCGCCCCGAGCCGCCGATCAGCTCGGTGGCGCTCTCCGTGTCCTCGGCGGCCTGGTAGATGCCGTCGAGGATGTCGACGATCTTCTTGCGCAGCGGCTGCGGGTCGATGCCGTGCTCGGTGTTGTAGGCGATCTGCTTCTCGCGGCGCCGGTTGGTCTCGTCGATCGCCTGCGCCATCGACGGGGTGATCTTGTCGGCGTACATGTGGACCTGCCCGGAGACGTTGCGCGCCGCCCGGCCGATCGTCTGGATCAGCGAGGTGCCGGACCGGAGGAAGCCCTCCTTGTCGGCGTCGAGGATCGCCACCAGGGACACCTCGGGCAGGTCGAGCCCCTCGCGCAGCAGGTTGATGCCGACCAGCACGTCGTACTCCCCCTGCCGCAGCTCGCGCAGCAGCTCGACGCGGCGCAGGGTGTCGACCTCGGAGTGCAGGTACCGCACCTTGATGCCCAGCTCGAGCAGGTAGTCGGTGAGGTCCTCGGACATCTTCTTGGTCAGCGTGGTGACGAGGATGCGTTCGTCCCGCTCGACCCTGACCCGGATCTCGTGCACCAGGTCGTCGATCTGGCCCTTGGTCGGCTTGACCACGACCTCCGGGTCGACCAGGCCGGTCGGCCGGATGACCTGCTCGACGACGTCGCCCTGCACCCGGCCCAGCTCGTAGTTCCCCGGCGTCGCGGAGAGGTAGACGGTCTGGTGGATGCGGTCGGTGAACTCCTCCCACTTCAACGGCCGGTTGTCCATCGCCGAGGGCAGCCGGAAGCCGTGCTCGACCAGCGTGCGCTTGCGGCTCATGTCGCCCTCGTACATGCCGCCGATCTGCGGCACCGTCACGTGCGACTCGTCGATGACCAGCAGGAAGTCGTCGGGGAAGTAGTCGATGAGGCAGGCGCCGGCGCTGCCGGGAGCGCGCCCGTCGATGTGCCGCGAGTAGTTCTCGATGCCGGAGCAGAAGCCGACCTGGCGCATCATCTCGATGTCGTAGGTGGTGCGCATGCGCAGCCGCTGGGACTCCAGCAGCTTCCCCTGCCGGTCGAGCTCGGCCAGCCGCTGCTCCAGCTCGGCCTCGATCGTGGCGATCGCCCGCTCCATCCGCTCCGGGCCGGCGACGTAGTGGGTGGCCGGGAAGACGAACAGCTCCTCGACCTCGCGGACGACCTCGCCGGTGAGCGGGTGCAGGTAGTAGAGCCGCTCGACCTCGTCGCCGAACATCTCGATCCGGACCGCCAGCTCCTCGTAGACCGGGAAGACCTCGATCGTGTCGCCGCGCACCCGGAACGTGCCCCGGGTGAAGGCCAGGTCGTTGCGCGTGTACTGCTCGGTGACCAGCGTGCGCAGCAGCTCGTCGCGGTCGCGGTCCTCCCCGACCTTGATCTTCAGCGCCCGGTCGACGTACTCCTCCGGCGTCCCGAGGCCGTAGATGCAGGAGACGGTGGAGACGACGATGACGTCGCGCCGGGTGAGCAGGCTGTTCGTCGCCGAGTGGCGCAGCCGCTCCACCTCCTCGTTGATCGAGGAGTCCTTCTCGATGTAGGTGTCGGTCTGCGGGACGTACGCCTCGGGCTGGTAGTAGTCGTAGTACGAGACGAAGTACTCCACCGCGGCGTCGGGCAGCAACTCGCGGAACTCGTTGGCCAGCTGCGCCGCGAGGGTCTTGTTGGGCGCCATCACCAGCGTGGGGCGCTGCACCTGCTCGATCAGCCAGGCCGTGGTGGCCGACTTGCCGGTGCCGGTGGCGCCGAGCAGGACCGTGTCCGTCTCCCCCGCGTTCACCCGCTCGGCGAGGGCCTTGATCGCCGCCGGCTGGTCGCCCGAGGGCTCGAACTCGCTGACGACCCGGAACCGGCCCTGGGTGGGCCGCAGCTCGGTGGATGTGCGCACGGCGTCGACGGTACGACGGGGGTGCGACAGAACGATCCGCGGCGACCGTCCGGGCCGGCAGCCCGACCATGATCGTCATCCGGGGCCGGAGTTGGCACACTGCGGGGCGACCTGCCCGGAACACCGCGACGACGTGTCCCGCCCACCCGCACAGTGGTGGAGGCGACAGGTGTGATCGGGGTCCTTTCCGGGCATCCGACGGCGAACCCCCGGCTCGGTCACGGACCAGGGGTGTGACGCCAGCCCCCGTCCCGGGGGGCCTCAGCCAGGAGGACGAGCTCTCCCATGACCACCCAGGTGTGGCCCGGTTCCGACTACCCGCTCGGTGCGACGTACGACGGCACCGGCACGAACTTCGCCCTCTACAGCGAGGTCGCCGAGAAGGTCGAGCTCTGCCTGTTCGACGACCAGGGCAACGAGGAGCGCGTCCGGCTCCCCGAGCGCGACGCGTTCGTCTGGCACGCCTTCCTCCCGGGGATCCAGCCCGGGCAGCGCTACGGCTACCGGGTGTACGGCCCCAACGACCCGGCGCAGGGCCTGCGCTGCAACCCGAACAAGCTGCTGCTCGACCCCTACGCCAAGGCGATCGACGGGCAGATCGACTGGGACGAGTCGGTCTTCGGCTACCACTTCGAGTCCGGTGAGCGGAACGACGAGGATTCCGCGGCGCACATGCCGAAGTCCGTCGTCGTCAGCCCGTTCTTCGACTGGGGCACCGACCGGCCGCCGAAGACCCCGTACCAGAAGACCGTCATCTACGAGGCCCACGTCAAGGGGCTGACGATGACCCACCCGCGGGTGCCGGAGGAGCTGCGCGGCACCTACGCCGGCATCGCCCACCCGGCGGTCATCGAGCACCTGACCGACCTCGGGGTCACCGCCATCGAGCTGATGCCGGTGCACCAGTTCGTGCAGGACGACACCCTGTTGCAGAAGGGCCTGCGCAACTACTGGGGCTACAACACGATCGGCTTCTTCGCCCCGCACAACGAGTACGCCCAGTCGACCGACGGGCAGCAGGTGCAGGAGTTCAAGGGCATGGTCCGCGCGCTGCACGAGGCGGGCATCGAGGTCATCCTCGACGTGGTCTACAACCACACCGCCGAGGGCAACCACCTGGGCCCGACGCTGTCGTTCAAGGGCATCGACAACCGGGCCTACTACCGGCTGGTCGAGGGCGACGAGCAGTACTACATGGACACCACCGGCACCGGGAACTCGCTCAACGTCCGCGACCCGCAGTCGCTGCAGCTGATCATGGACTCGCTGCGCTACTGGGTCACCGAGATGCACGTCGACGGCTTCCGCTTCGACCTGGCCTCCACCCTGGCCCGCCAGTTCCACGAGGTCGACCGGCTGTCCGCCTTCTTCGACCTGGTGCACCAGGACCCGATCGTCAGCCAGGTGAAGCTGATCGCCGAGCCCTGGGACGTCGGGGACGGCGGCTACCAGGTCGGCAACTTCCCGGCGCTGTGGACCGAGTGGAACGGCAAGTACCGCGACAGCGTCCGTGACTACTGGCGCGGCGAGGAGGGCACCCTCGGCGAGTTCGCCAGCCGCATCTCCGGCTCGGCCGACCTCTACCAGCACGCCGGCCGCCGGCCGGTGGCGAGCATCAACTTCGTCACCGCCCACGACGGGTTCACCCTGAACGACCTGGTCTCGTACAACGAGAAGCACAACGAGGCCAACGGCGAGGGCAACAACGACGGCGAGAGCCACAACCGCAGCTGGAACTGCGGCGTCGAGGGCCCGACGAAGGACCCCGAGGTGCTCGAGCTGCGGGCCCGCCAGCGCCGCAACTTCATCGCCACGCTCATGCTCAGCCAGGGCGTGCCGATGCTGCTGCACGGCGACGAGCTGGGTCGCACCCAGCGCGGCAACAACAACGGCTACTGCCAGGACTCCGAGCTGACCTGGATCGACTGGGAGAACGTCGACGAGGGGCTGCTGGAGTTCACCAAGCTGGTCACCCGGCTGCGCACCGACCACCCCACGTTCCGCCGTCGGCGGTTCTTCCACGGGCGCCCGGTGCCGTGGGAGGAGACCGACCCGCAGCAGGACATCGCCTGGCTGGGGGCCGACGGCGAGCCGATGGACGACGCCGACTGGTCCGACGGCTCCGCCAAGTCGCTGGCGATGTACCTCAACGGCCACGGCATCCGGGAGATGGACGACCGCGGCGAGTACGTCAGCGACGACCACTTCTACCTGGCGTTCAACGCCTCGCACGAGGCGATCGACTTCACCCTGCCCGGCGTCGACTACGCGGAGGAGTGGACGCTCGTCGTCGACACCGCCGAGCTGGGCGAGGTCGAGCCGGTCGCGGTGAAGGCCGGCGGGAAGGTCACCCTGCGTCCTCGGTCGACGGTCGTGCTGCAGGCGGCCGCGTCGTGACGACGCCGTCCACCGGCGAGCGCCGGGACGTGCCCTCGAGCACCTACCGGCTGCAGGTGACCGCCGACTTCACGCTGGACGACGCGGCGTCGGTGGCCGGCTACCTGGCCGACCTCGGGGTGAGCCACGCCTACTCGTCCCCGCTGCTGCGGTCGGCGGCGGGCAGCACGCACGGCTACGACACCACCGACCACGCGCACGTCGACGAGCCGCGGGGCGGCCGCGAGGGCCTGGACCGGTTCGTGGCCCGCCTGCACGAGCACGGCCTCGGGCTGGTGCTGGACCTCGTGCCCAACCACATGGGCGTCTCCGACGCGCACGAGTCCGGGTGGTGGTGGGACCTGCTGAAGCACGGTCGAGGGTCCGCGCACGCCGACGCCTTCGACGTCGACTGGGACTTCGGCGGCGGGCGGGTGCGCATCCCGGTGCTGGGCAGTGCGGACGACGTGACGCAGCTGCAACTGGTGGAGGTCGACGGCGAACTGGAGCTCCACTACTACGACAACCGCTTCCCGGTGGCGCCGGGCACGGGTCGGGCCGGGGACGACCCGGTCGCGGTGCACGACCGGCAGCACTACGAGCTGGTCGACTGGCGCCGCGCCGACGACCAGCTCAACTACCGGCGGTTCTTCGCGATCAACACCCTCGCCGGGCTGCGGGTGGAGGACCCGGAGGTCTTCCGGGCCACCCACGCGCTGATCGTGGAGCTGGTCGAGCAGGGATCGGTCGACGCGCTGCGGATCGACCACCCCGACGGCCTCGCCGACCCCAAGGGCTACCTGGACTCCCTGGCCGCGGCGACCGGCGAGCGGTGGACCGTGGTGGAGAAGATCCTCGAACCCGGTGAGGAGCTGCCGGGCAGCTGGAAGACGGCCGGGACGACGGGCTACGACGCGCTCACCGAGGTGGACGGGGTGCTGGTCGACCCGGCCGGCGAGCCGGCGTTCACCGCGCTGGACACCGAGCTGGCCGGGCACCGGGTCGACTACGCGCAGCTCGTGCACGACTGCAAGCGCGAGGTCACCGACGGGATGCTCGGCTCGGAGGTGGCCCGGCTCCAGCGGATCGTCGGCGACCTGCCGGGCATGCCGCGCGAGCAGGTGACCGAAGGGCTGGCCGAGCTGCTGGCCTCCTTCCCGGTGTACCGCAGCTACCTGCCCGACGGCCGGGAGCACCTGGACGAGACGGTCGCCGCGGTCAAGCTGCGGCGGCCCGACCTGGCCGCCGCCGTCGACGCACTGCACCCGCTGCTCGGGTCGGCCGGCACCGAGCTGGCCACCCGCTTCGAGCAGACCACCGGTCCGGTCATGGCCAAGGGCGTGGAGGACAGCGCCTACTACCGGTGGGCGCGGTTCGTGGCGCTCAACGAGGTGGGTGGCGACCCGGCGCGGTTCGGCAGCTCGGTCGCGGAGTTCCACGCGGCGCAGCAGCACCGGCAGCAGGTCAAGCCGGCGTCGATGACCACGCTGTCCACGCACGACACCAAGCGCAGCGAGGACGTCCGCGCCCGGCTGGCGGTGCTGGCCGAGATCCCGACCGAGTGGGCCGGCCTGGTGCGCGGCTGGCTGGGCCGGCACCCGCTGGCCGACCGGTCGCTGGCGCACCTGGTGTGGCAGAACCTGGTCGGCGCCTGGCCGCTGTCCCGCGAGCGGGCGCACGGCTACGTGGAGAAGGCGGCGCGCGAGGCCGGCACCTCGACCACCTGGACCAACCCGGTGCAGGAGTTCGAGGACCAGTTGCACGCGCTGGTCGACGCGGCCTACGACGACCCGACCACGCACGCCGAGATCGAGGCGTTCGTCGCGCGGATCGCGCCGTTCGGCTGGTCGAACTCGCTGTCGCAGAAGCTGCTGCAGCTGACCATCCCCGGCGTCCCGGACGTCTACCAGGGCACCGAGCTCTGGGACTTCTCCCTGGTCGACCCGGACAACCGCCGTCCGGTCGACTACGGCCTGCGTCGCCGGCTGCTGGCCCGGCTCGACGAGGGGTGGGTGCCACCGGTCGACGAGGAGGGCGCCGCGAAGCTTCTGGTCGTCTCCCGCACCCTGCGCCACCGGCGGGAGCACCCGGACGCCTTCGCCGGGTACACCCCGGTGCAGGTGACCGGGGCCGCGGCCGACCACGCCGTCGCCTTCGACCGCGGTGGTGCGGTGACCGTAACGACCCGCCGGCCGGTGCGCCTGGCCGAGTCCGGCTGGGGCGACACCGGGCTGGCGCTGCCCACCGGTGCGTGGCGCGACCTGTTCACCGGCGCCCGCGTGGTCTCCGACGCCGGCGGCGTCCGGGTCGAGCAGCTGCTCTCCCGGCTGCCGGTGGCCCTGCTGGTCCGCGACTGACGCCGGCCCCCTCGCCCCCACCGCTCGCGAACTCGCGGCGGGCCCCGGCACGGGGCGGGGGCGCCGGGCTGGCGCGGACTCAGGCGTCTCGGATCCCGACCGTCCGTACACGGTCGTCGACGGGCGGTGAGCAGGCCCGGGCCTGTCGCCGATGAGCCTGCGGGACAGCCGACAGGCACCTAGCGTCGGTCGGGTGCCCGGGCGTTCCCGGCCGGGCACGGCACCGGACCGCCCAGCCCCGTCCGCCGGTGACCTCAACCGAACCCCAGGACGGGGGCGGGGGACCCATCTCCGGCGCGACCGCACGACCGTGCGCGCGCCTCGGGGTGAAGCCGTTCCGCACGTCCGGCGCCCGGCTCCCGAGCCGGGGCGCCGGCGCGTGCGCGCGGCCGGGCACCGATCGCCCGAACCCGACAGCTCACCTCGCAGGCGGCGATCGGAGGATCCCCATGCCCGAGTCCACCCGTACCCGCCGACTGATCCGCCGCGGCGCCCTCACCACCGGTGCTGCCGCCCTGGCGGTCGGCGCCTTCGCCACCCCGGCGTCCGCCGCGCCGCAGCACGACTGGAGCGGTGTCGCCGAGTGCGAGTCCGGCGGCGACTGGAGCATCAACACCGGCAACGGCTACTACGGCGGCCTGCAGTTCTTCCAGCCCACCTGGGAGGGCTACGGCGGCCTGGAGTTCGCGCCCCGCGCCGACCTGGCGTCCCCGGCGCAGCAGATCGCCGTCGCCGAGCGGGTGCTCGACGGCCAGGGCGTTGGCGCGTGGCCGGTCTGCGGGCAGTACCTGACGGAGGGGACGACGCCCGTCGCCGCCGCTCCGGCTCCGGCTCCCGCTCCCGCTCCCGCACCGGCCCCGGCCCCGGCCCCGGCGGGGGCGACGTACACGGTCGCGCCGGGCGACACGCTCGGCAAGATCGCGGCCGCGCACGGCACCAGCTGGCAGCAGCTGTTCGAGCAGAACCGCGACGTCGTGAGCAACCCGCACGTGATCCACGTCGGCCAGGTCCTGTCCGTCTGATCGGCCGGGGGGGGGGGGGGGGGGGGGGGGGGGGGGGGGGGGGGGGGGCGGGGGGGGGGGGGGGGGGGGGGGGGGGGGGGGGGGGGGGGGGGTGGGTGTG